>JAWVYK010000156.1:0-6696 GCA_033722755.1 Rhodovibrionaceae bacterium
CAGCCCTTCGAGCTGGAGCATGGCCTGCGTCGCGCGCTGGAGCGCGGGCGCATCCAAATGCTGGGAACCTCGGGCACGGTGACGACGCTGGCCGGCGTGCACCAGGACTTGCCGCGCTATGACCGCGCGGCCGTTGACGGCTGTTACATGGGCTTCGATACGGTGCGCGAGGTCTCGGAGCGGATCGCCGCCATGAGCTACGACGAGCGCGCCGAACACCCCTGCATAGGGCGCGAGCGTGCGGACCTCGTCGTGGCCGGGTGCGCCATCCTGGAGGCGCTCTGCCGGACCTGGCCGGTCGGGCGCCTCAGGGTCGCGGACCGGGGCCTGCGGGAAGGCATACTCCACAACCTGATGCGCGAGGACCGGCGGGAACGTTCGGCGGGCCTTGCCACGCGCGCCGGCAACGGCAAGCCGGCGGCTGCGCGGTGAACGCCATAGCCGCGTCGGACGAATTGCGAAAACACGGACCAGCACGATGACCCGCGGCAGTGGACATGGCGGCGGCAAGACTCCGCGCGGCGCCGAGCGGCGCAAGCGGCGCGCGCAGGCTGTCTCCGGCCGGATGGAGAGCGTCCGCGTGCGCACGGCGCGCCGCCGCAAGGCCTCGTCGACCCGCTGGCTCCAGCGCCAGCTCAACGATCCCTACGTGGCCGAGGCGAAGAAGCGCGGCTATCGCTCGCGCTCGGCGTTCAAGCTGGCCGAGATGGACGACAAGCTGGGCTTGCTCAAGCCTGCGGCGCGCGTCGTCGACCTGGGCGCGGCGCCTGGGGGGTGGACCCAGGTGGCGCTGGAGCGCATCGGGCCCGAAGGCCGCATTGTCGGGATCGATCTGCTGGACGTCGAGCCCATCGAAGGCGCGCTCATCCTGAAAGGCGATTTTCTGGAGGAGGCGGCCACGGAACACCTGGCCGAGGCGCTGGGCGGGCAAGCCGACCTCGTTCTTTCGGATATGGCGGCCGACACCACCGGCCATGCCCAGACCGACCATCTGCGCACGATGGCGCTGGCGGAAGCCGCCTACGACTTCGCCCGCAAAGTGCTGGGCCCAGGCGGCGCCTTTGTGGCGAAGGTCCTGCAGGGCGGGACCGAGAAGGACCTGCTCGACGCCCTGAAACGCGACTTCAAAAGCGTGAAGCACGTCAAGCCGCCGGCGAGCCGCAAGGAGTCGGTCGAGATGTATGTGGTCGCGCAGGGATTCCGCGGCGAGGGGTGAGCCCTGTCAGGGCCTGCGGCGCAGCGGCCGTTCAGATGGCCATCACCTCGCCCAGGTTCTTGTGCAGATGCTCGTCGGGCGCGTTGACGAGGTCCTTGTCGATTTCGGCGTGCACCAGCTTGGTCGTGTTGTCGTTGAGCTTCTTGCGCAGATCGCCCAGCGTCTTCGGCGGCGCGACCAGCACCAGGCGATCGAAACTGTCGGTTGCCGCGGCCTTGTCGAGGATCTGCGCCACCTCGCCGGCGAAACGCTGTTCCTCGAAGCGGCGATACTGGATGGGCTCCATGGCATGTCGGCCTTGCCCGTGGCTGTCAAAGCTGCGTCCGGGTCGATCGGTGACGATTTCGCGCGATTGCGGTATGTCCGCGTCCATGTCCTTCAAAGGTGCGTCTTGCAGCCCTTTGCCGGGTCCCATGTTCTCGAGAAAGCGCGCGTGTTCGCCATCGGCGACGAGGATCCAGGTTCTGATCGGTTTCATCGCGTTCGTTGCTCCGGAAAAATCGCGTGAGGAGGCTGCCTTGACCCAGATATTTTGGGCATCACCTGTAGCAACGCAAGCCTGCCCCCGAGGGTTCGCGAGACTTGCGGGGAAGCGCTTGGCACAGGCACGGCGATGTGTATCATGCGCCGCCAATTCGGCATCAGGATAATTGGCATGGAAATCCGCGAGGCTCTCACTTTCGACGACGTCCTTCTCGAGCCCGCGAAGTCCGAGGTGCTGCCGTCCCAGACCGAGACGCGCACCCGCCTGACCCGCTCCATCGAATTGGGCGTCCCGATTCTCTCCTCGGCCATGGATACCGTGACCGAGGCCCCGATGGCGATCGCCATGGCGCAGCTTGGCGGTATCGGCGTGGTGCACAAGAACCTCTCGACGGAAGATCAGGCCAACGAGGTTCGCGCGGTCAAAAAGTTCGAAAGCGGCATGGTCGTCAATCCGGTGACGGTTCAGCCCGAACAGCCGCTGGCCGACGCGCTGGACTTGATGGACCGCCACCGCATTTCCGGCATTCCGGTCACCGAGCCCGGCACGCAGCGCCTGGTGGGCATCCTCACCAACCGCGACGTGCGGTTTGCGGAAAACAAGAAGCAGCCCATCCGCGAACTGATGACGCGCGAGAACCTGGTGACGGTGCGCGACGGCGTCGACCGGGAGGAGGCCAAGCGTCTGCTGCATCAGCACCGCATCGAAAAGTTGCTGGTGGTGGACGACGATTACCGCTGCGTCGGGCTGATCACGGTCAAGGACATCGAGAAGGCACAAGCCCATCCCTTCGCCTGCAAGGACGACAAGGGCCGCCTTCGCGTTGCCGCGGCGACAGGCGTTGGCGCCGACGGCGTCCGCCGGTCGGAATCGCTCCTGGATGCCGAGGTGGACGTGATCGTTGTCGATACCGCTCACGGCCATTCCGAAGGCGTTCTGTCCACGGTGGCGGAGGTCAAGCGCTTGTCGAACCGAGCGCAGGTCATCGCGGGCAATGTCGCCACCTCCGAGGCGGCAAAGGCGCTGATCGACATGGGCGCGGACGCCATCAAGGTGGGCATCGGTCCGGGCTCGATCTGCACCACACGCGTGGTCGCCGGCGTCGGCGTCCCACAGTTGACGGCGATCATGGATTGCGTCAGGGCCTGCCGCGAGACGGACACGCCGGTCATCGCCGACGGCGGCGTGAAATTCTCCGGCGATTTGGCCAACGCGATCGCCGCCGGCGCCGACAGCGTCATGATTGGCTCGCTACTGGCCGGAACCGACGAAAGCCCGGGCGAGGTCTTCCTCTATCAGGGGCGCTCCTACAAGGCTTACCGCGGCATGGGCTCGCTGGGCGCGATGGCGCGCGGCTCGGCCGACCGCTATTTCCAGGCCGAGGTCGCCGACGCCCTCAAGCTCGTGCCCGAGGGCATCGAAGGCCAAGTGCCCTACAAGGGCCCGGTCGGCAACGTCATCCATCAGCTGGTGGGCGGCCTGCGTTCGGCCATGGGCTATACGGGCAATCGCACCATTTTGGAGATGCACCAGGGCGCGCGCTTCCTGCGCATCACCGGTGCGGGGTATCGCGAAAGTCATGTGCACGACGTGGCCATCACGCGCGAGGCGCCGAACTACCGCAACAACGGTTGAGTCCGCTGGCCGCGCAGCGCCACCGCATCGCCACGAGCCCGACAAGGGATCAAAGTGACACCCGCCGCGCGCATCGCCGCGACCATTGAGCTTCTCGACGAGCTTCTGAGCTTCTCGCGTCCCGCCGACCAAGTGGTCGCCGGGTACTTGCGCCTGCGCCGCTACATCGGCTCCAAGGACCGGCGGGCAATCCTTCAGTGGACCTATTCGTGCCTGCGCACGCACGCCCGCCTGAGCTGGTGGCTCGCGCATTTGCTGGGCGAGAGCCCGGAGGCACAGGGCCCGCGGGCGCGATTGCTCGCCATGCTGATGCTCGTGGAGGGGTTCAAGCCTGCGAAGATCTCGGACCTCTTCGCCGGCGGACGCTTTGAGCCGGCGCCGCTCTCCGCTGCGGAGCAAAGACTGCTGAAGGCTTTGCAGGGCCGGACCTTGGAACATCCCGATATGCCCGAGGCCGTGCGCCTGGAGGCGCCGGAATGGCTGATGCCTTGCCTTCATCGGGCCTTCCCGGACGGCCTGGAGCGCGAGATGCAGGCGCTGTCCGAGGAAGCGCCCGTCGATCTGCGCGTCAACCGCTTGAAAGCGCAGCGGGAGGAACTGATCCCGGCCTTGCACAGGCAAGGCTTGGACGTGGCGCCGACGGTCTATTCGCCCCTGGGGTTGCGCATGCAAGGCCGCAGCGCCGTGGCGGCGTCGCGCGCCTTCCGCGACGGCCTGATCGAGGTGCAGGACGAGGCCTCGCAGATCGCCGCTCTGCTGACCGGCGCCCGGCCCGGCATGCGGGTCGCGGATTTCTGCGCCGGGGCCGGCGGCAAGACCCTGGCGCTCGCCGCGGAGATGCAGAACAAGGGGCAGATCGTGGCCCTGGACGTGCTGCAGGGGCGGCTGGACCGGGCCGCCACGCGATTCAAACGCGCGGGGGTCCACAACGTCGAGCGCCGCGTCCTGCGCGATCACCGCGACCGCTGGATCAAGCGACACAAGCGCGGGTTCGAGCGCGTCTTGGTCGATGCGCCTTGCAGCGGCAGCGGCGCCTGGCGGCGGAATCCTGATGCGCGCTGGCGGCTGACGGCGCAGGAACTGGACAATCTGACCCGTCTGCAGGGCGAGATTGTCGACAGCGCCGCGCGGCTTGTCATGCCGGGCGGCGTGCTGGTCTACGCGACCTGCTCCGTCCTGCAGGAGGAAAACGAAGACCAGGTTTCGGCCTTTTTCGCGCGCAACGAAGGCTTCCGGCCGCTTTCCGTGCAAGACCTTTGGCCGGCACACTTGAACGGCTCTTGTCCAGGGCGGGAGGATTGGCTGAAATTGACACCCGCGCGTCACGGCACGGACGGGTTCTTCGTTGCCGTGATGCAGCGGAGCGAGTCCCCCGACGGGCAAAGCGGCGAGGCTGATGGCCCATGACCACGGAGCAAATCGCGATTCGTCCTGCGCGGCTGGCCGATGCCGAGGCGATAGCGCGAATTCATGTCGAAACCTGGCGCGCGTCCTATGCCGGCATTCTGCCGGAACGCTATCTCGTGGGCATGAGCGAATCCGGCCAGGCATTCCAGTGGCGCAAGGTTCTGCGCCGAGGCGGCGAGCATGTTCTCGTCGCCGAGGCAAAGGACGGAGATCCTCGATATCCGGGCGCGCGCAGCGTCATCGGCTTCGGCTCGGCCGGCGCCACGCGCAGCCCCGATCTGCCGTTTTCGGGCGAGATCTTTACGCTCTACGTGGCGCTCGACTGGCAGGGCAGGGGCGTGGGACGGCGGCTGCTGGGCGACCTTCTGGCGCGCCTTTTCGCAGCCCGGCACGAGGGCGCGCTGGTCTGGGTTTTGGCCAACAATCCGTCCCGATTCTTCTATGAGAAGATGGGCGCGCAGCGTGCTGCCGAACGCCGGGAATCCTTCGCCGGGGAATTGCTCGCGGAGATCGGATACGGCTGGCCCGATCTGGAAATCTGGCGCAGCGGAGGCCGCTTCTAGCTCCACGTCGCGCCCGGCCCCGCGATGGGCTTGCCGCGGCGAAGCCTTTGCGGATAGGTTCCGCCGACCCGACCGGAGAACGTCCGCACGATGACCGCACCCACCCAGCATCACGATCGCATTCTCATCCTCGACTTCGGCTCGCAGGTGACCCAGCTGATCGCGCGGCGGGTGCGCGAAAGCGGCGTCTACTGCGAGGTCATGCCGTTCAACGCAGGCGACCAGCGCATTCGCGACTTCAATGCCAAGGGCGTCATTCTCTCCGGCGGTCCGGCCTCGGTGACCGCCAAGGATACGCCGCGCGCGCCGCAGGTTGTCTACGAGCTGGGTGTTCCGCTGCTCGGCATCTGTTACGGGCAGCAAATGATCTGCGAGCAACTGGGCGGGGAGGTTCAGGGCTCGGACCATCAGGAATTCGGCCGTGCCTACTTGGAGATCGCCGATGCCTGCGATCTCTTCGAGGGCCTCTGGGCCCCCGGGGAACGCCATCAGGTCTGGATGAGCCACGGCGACCGCGTGGTCAAGCTGCCGCCCGGATTTCGCTCCGTCGGCACCTCAGACGGCGCGCCCTTCGCCGCCATCGCCGACGATGCGCGGCATATCTACGGCGTCCAGTTCCATCCGGAGGTCGTTCACACGCCCGACGGCGCGCGTCTGCTCTCCAACTTTACGCACAGGGTCTGCGGCTGCAGCGGCGACTGGACCATGGCGGCTTTCCGCCAGGAGGCGATAGCACGCATCCGCGAGCAAGTGGGCTCGGGCCGGGTGATCTGCGGGCTCTCGGGCGGGGTCGACTCCTCCGTGGCGGCGGTGCTGATCCACGAGGCCATCGGCGATCAACTGACCTGCATCTTCGTAGACCACGGGCTGCTGCGTGCCGGCGAGGCGGAGCAGGTGGTGGAGGTTTTTCGCGGCGCCTACAACATTCCGCTGGTTCACCGCGACGCCTCGGCAGAGTTTCTCGGCCGCCTCGAGGGCGTCGGCGACCCGGAGGAGAAGCGCAAAATCATCGGCCGGACCTTCATCGAGGTCTTCGAGGTCGAGGCGGAGAAGCTGGGCGGCGCCGAGTTCCTGGCGCAGGGCACGCTCTACCCGGATGTGATCGAGTCGGTCTCCTTCACCGGTCCCCCCCCCCCCCCCCCCCCCTCCCACCACAACGTAGGCGGCCTGCCGGAGCGCATGAACATGGAACTCGTCGAGCCGCTGCGCGAGCTGTTCACGGATGAGGTCCGCGCGCTCGGGCGCGAGCTCGGCCTGCCGGAGGCCATGGTCGGCCGCCATCCCTTCCCGGGGCCTGGGCTGGGCATCCGAATTCCCGGCGAGGTATCGCGCGAGAAGGCCGAGATCCTGCGCAAGGCGGACGCCATTTATCTCGACGAGATTCGCAAAGC
>JAWVYK010000157.1:0-6666 GCA_033722755.1 Rhodovibrionaceae bacterium
ATCGCCCGCTACAAGCGAGCGCGCGGCTTCAACGTGCTGCATCCCATGGGCTGGGACGCCTTCGGCCTGCCGGCGGAAAACGCCGCCATGGAGCGCGGCATCCATCCGGCGGAGTGGACCTACGCGAATATCGCCGCCATGCGCGAGCAGTTGAAGGGCATGGGCCTTTCCATCGATTGGTCCAAGGAGCTGGCGACCTGCCATCCCGGCTATTACGCGCAGCAGCAGCGGCTGTTCTTGGATTTCCTCGGCGCGGGGCTGGTCTATCGCAAGGAATCCTGGGTGAACTGGGATCCGGTGGACCAGACCGTGCTGGCCAACGAGCAGGTGATCGAGGGCCGCGGCTGGCGCTCCGGCGCGCCGGTGGAGCAGCGCAGGCTGCCGCAATGGTTCTTCCGCATCACGGCCTATTCCGAGGAGCTCTTGAGCGCGCTCGACGAGCTCGAGCGTTGGCCCGAGAAGGTGCGGCTGATGCAGCGCAACTGGATCGGCAAGTCCCGCGGGGCGCGCATCTGGTTCCCCATCGACGGTCGCAGCGACGCGCTGGAGATATTTACCACGCGCCCCGACACCATCGACGGCGCCTCGTTCATGGCGCTGTCGCCGCACCACCCGCTGGCGCAGGAGTTGGCCGCGAAGGACCCGGGGCTCAGCGACTTCATCGCCGAGTGCGAGCACCTCGGCACCAGCGAAGAAGCCATAGAACGCACGGAAAAGCTGGGCTACGACACCGGCCTAGTGTGCAGCCACCCGCTGGATTCCAACTGGAAGCTGCCGGTCTATGTCGCCAACTTCGTGCTGATGGACTACGGCACCGGCGCCATTTTCGGCGTGCCGTCGGGCGACCAGCGCGACCTGGACTTCGCGCGCAAATACGGCCTGCCGGTGATCGAGACCTATCGGCCCGTCGGCGCCCGCGATCCGAGCCCGCAGGAACTCGAGGCCTACGAGGACCAGCTGCGCCGCCATCCCGTGGTCGAGCACCGCAGCGCAGAAGGGCGCGAGCTTCTGTTCCACATCTCCGAATCGGCGTTCATCGACAAGTCGGCGGAGGAGCCGGTCCACTACACCAACGCCCGGTTCCTGGACGAGCCGATCGCAACGCCCATCGAGGCCATCGAAGCGGCCATCGACTACCTGGAACACCAGGGCGTCGGCGAGGGAACGGTGCAGTTCCGCCTGCGTGACTGGGGCGTCTCGCGGCAGCGCTACTGGGGCTGCCCGATCCCGGTGATCCACTGCGCCGACTGTGGCGCCGTGCCGGTGCCGCTCGAAGAGTTGCCCGTGCAACTGCCCGACGACGTCGATTTCTCCTCGCCCGGCAATCCGCTGGAGCGCCACGAGAGCTGGAAATCGGCCGACTGTCCGTCCTGCGGCAAGGCGGTGCGCCGCGACACGGACACGATGGACACCTTCGTCGATTCCTCCTGGTATTTCGCGCGCTTCACAGCGCCGCGCGCCGACGCGCCGACGCGGCGCGAAGCGGTCGATTACTGGCTTCCGGTCGACCAGTATATCGGCGGCATCGAGCACGCCATTCTGCACCTGCTCTACGCCCGCTTCTTCACCCGGGCCATGAAGCAGTGCGGCCATCTGGGCGTGGAGGAGCCCTTCAAGGGGCTGTTCACCCAGGGGATGATCGGTCACGAGACCTATCAGGACTCCGCCGGGCGGTATTTTTCGCCGGACGAGATCTCGCGCGGTGACAACGGCGGGCTGGTGGGCCCCGACGGCCAGGCGGTCACCGCCGGCCGCGTCGAGAAAATGTCGAAGTCCAAGAAGAACACCGTCGATCCAGCCCGGATCATCGACACCTACGGGGCCGACACGGCGCGCTGGTTCATGCTGTCGGACAGCCCGCCGGACCGCGAGATGGAATGGACCGACGCGGGGATCGAGGGCGCCTGGCGCTTCGTGCAGCGGCTGTGGCGCCTGGCCGACGAGGCCCTGGAGGCTCTGCCGCCCGCCGGAGCCGAGGCGCCCAGCGCCTTTGGCGCCGAGGCGATGGAGCTGCGCCGGGCGACGCACAAGGCGATTCAGTCGGTCGGCGGCGACATCGAGCAGTTCCGGTTCAACCGGGCCGTGGCGCGCATCTACGAGCTGAGCAACCTGCTCGGCGCGACATCGCTGGTGAAGAGCGACGACGCGGGTGACCGCTGGGCCCTGCGTGAGGCGCTGGAAAGCCTTGTGCGCCTGATGGCGCCGATGATGCCGCATCTGGCAGAGGAGCTGTGGCAGCGCCTCGGACACGACGGGATGCTGGTCGACCTGCCCTGGCCCGAGGCGGACCAGACGCTCACGGTCGATGAGACCGTTACGCTCGCCGTCCAGGTCAACGGCAAGAAGCGCGCAACCATCGAATTGCCGCGCGACGCCGACGAGAAGACGGCGGAGCAGGCCGCACTCTCCGAACCCGCGGTGCTGCGGGCCGTCGGCGAATCCACGCCGCGCAAGGTCATCGTCGTCAAGAACCGGATCGTCAATGTCGTCGTCTGAAACAACAGCCAATCGCCGCCGCTTCCTCGCCGTCGGCGGCGCCCTCGCCGGCGCCGCAGCACTCCTCGCGGCCTGCGGGTTCGAGCCAATGTACGGCCGCACCGAAAGCGGCCCGACGACGCAGGCCTATTTCGCGTCCACGCGCGTCGCGCCGATGACCGACCGCATCGGCCAGCAGATGCACAACCTGATGCGCGACCGCCTCAATCCGCAGGGCCAGCCCGCAGAGCCGCTTTACGTCCTGCGCATCCAGCTTCGCGAGCAGCGCCAGAGCCTCGGCATCCGGCGGGACGAGACGGCCAGCCGGGCCAATCTGATCATCGGCGCGCAGGTGCACCTGATCAGGCGCGACGGCCGCAAGACGCTGCTGAAAGATGTCATGAGCACGACTGCCAGCTACAACATCCTGGACAACCAGTTCGCCACGGTGATCGCCGAACGCGACGCGCGCGAGCGTGCGCTCGTCGTGTTGGCCGACGACATCACGCGGCGCCTCGGCCTGTTCTTTTCCGATTACGACCCGGCGAAGAGCTGAACGCGTGCCGGGCGGGCGAACAGGCCCCGGCGCGCCGATGGGGGCGCCATGAAGATCAAAGCCGCCGACGCCGACAAATTCGCCCGAAACCCGGGCCCGGAGCTGCGCGCGGTGTTGATCTACGGCCCCGACGCCGGGCTGGTGCGCGAGCGCGCGGAAGCACTGGTCGCCGCCGTCGTGGAGGATCCGACGGATCCCTTCCGCCTGGCGGAGCTTTCGGCCGGCCGTCTGGCGGAACAGCCGGCGCTGCTGGCCGACGAGGCCGCGGCCATCTCCTTTACCGGCGGACGGCGCGCCGTGCGGTTGCGCGATGCGGCGGATTCCCTTGCGCCGATTTTCGAGAGCTTCCTGGCCGAGGGCCAGGGCGACGCGCTGGTCGTGGCCGAAGCCGGCGATTTGCCGGCCCGCTCGCCGTTGCGCAAGCTTTTCGAAGGCGCCAAGAACGCCGCCGCCCTGCCCTGCTACCGCGACGATGCGCGCGATATCGGCCAGGTCGTGAACGCCATGCTGCAGGACGCCGGGCTGAGCGCCTCGCGCGAGGCGCTTTCCTATCTGGCGGCAAATCTGGGCGGCGATCGGCAGCTGACCCGGCGGGAGATCGAAAAACTCGTGCTTTACAAGGGTCAGGCCGGCGAACGCGTGGAGCTGGCCGACGTGGAGGCCTGCGTGGGCGACAGCGCGGCCCTGTCGCTCGACGATATCGCCCTGGCCGTGGGCGATGGCGACCTGAAGGCGATGGACCGGGCATTCCAACGCGCCCTGCGGGAGGGCAACACCCCGGTGCGCATCCTGGGCGCGGTGGCGCAGCACCTGCAACGCCTGCAGTTGGCCGCGGCGCTCGCGCAAAACAGCGATCTTGACCAGGTGATGCGCAGCAAATTGCGCCCGCCGGTTTTCTGGAAGCAGGCCGACCGGTTCCGCCGACAGGTCGGGCGGTGGACCGGCGATGCGCGGGCGCGCCAGCGTCTCGCCGAATCGCTGGCCCGGCTGCTGGAGACCGACGCGGCCTGCCGGCAAACCGGCGCGCCCGATGAAACGCTCGCAAGCCGCGCCGTCATGGAAGTCGCGGCCCGCGCGCCCGGCCGGTCGCGTACGGCACGTACGGGCTAACCTTCTGATTTAATTGGGCTTTAGTCGCCCTGCAACGGCGGCGGAGCACCCGACTCGTCAGTTCTGCGACGAGGTCTTGCTTTGGTGCAGCCGGTGCAGCACGTCGTCCAGCTGCTCCAGGGTCTCGTAGTGAATGGTGATCGCGCCCGCCTGGCGCTCGGCGCCGTCACTGCGGAAATCGATCGTCACCTTGAGCCCCAGCAGAGCCGAGAGGTCACGCTCCAGCGCCAGGGTGTCGGAATCCTTGTCTTGGCTTTTCGCCGCGCTTCCCGTCTTGGGGGCAGCGCCGGACTTCGCCTTGCGGCCGCCGGCCCTGGCGTCCGGGGCGCGGCCGGCCTGAGCCAGTTTCTCCACCTCGCGCACGCTGAGCCCTTGCGAGACCGCCTTGCGGGCGATGGACGCCGGCTCCGCGGCGTTGAGCAGCGCCCTGGCGTGGCCGGCCGAGAGCTTGCCGTCGTCCACCAGCGACTTCACCTCGTCGTCGAGGTTGAGCAGCCGCAAGGTATTGGCGATGTGACTGCGGCTTTTGCTGATAATGCGGCCAAGATCCTCCTGGCTGTGGCCGAATTCCTCCATCAGGCGCTTGTAGCCTTCGGCTTCCTCCAGTGGATTGAGATCTTGGCGCTGCACGTTCTCGACAAGCGCGACCTCCAGGGCCTGCCGGTCGTCGAGCGCGGTTTCGATAATCGGAACCTCGTGCAGTTGCGCCAGCTGCGCCGCACGCCAGCGCCGCTCGCCCGCGACGATTTCGAACTCGCCCTGGCGCGATGGATGCGGACGCACCAGGATCGGCTGCAGGATCCCCTTGCTTTTTATGGAGTCCGAAAGCTGCCGGATAGACTCCTCGTCGAAATGCCGGCGCGGCTGCTTGGCATTCGGATGCAGATGCTCGATCGGCGCCGTGCGCTTGGCCTGCGCGCCCTCGGAGGAGCCGTAATCATCGTCGTCGCCCAGGAGCGCGGCGATCCCGCGGCCCAGATTCTTGCGTTTGACGTCCGTCATGCTGTTCGAATCCCGTCACCCTGACCGGCCTTCGAGCGGCCGGCGTGCTCTCCTGCGCCCCTGGTTGTCGTGGTCACCTGTGCGCCCGACCCGGCGCCGGTGTCGCGTGGATTTTCGGTCTGGCCCCTCGTTCGCGTTGGGACCGCGCGCAAGCGTCAAGAGCGCGCGGGGACTGACGCTTCCCTCGTGTCAGCCGGCCATCGCCGGGGCCGCCACGCTGCGGCCGCTCTCCCGGCGCAAGAGCTCCGCCGCCAATTTGGCGTAAGCCTGCGCGCCGGCGCAATGAAGATCGTAGACGATGACGGGCTTGCCGTAGGACGGCGCCTCCGTCACCCGGACGTTTCGCGGGATCATGGTGTCGTAGACCAGATCGCCGAAATAATCGCGCACGTCCCCGGCGACCGAGTCGCAGAGGTTGTTGCGGCGATCGTACATCGTGAGAACGATGCCCTGGATTTCCAGCTCCGGGTTCATCGATCGGCGCACCCGCTCGATCGTGCGGGTCAGATGGCTGAGCCCTTCCAAAGCGTAGAATTCCGCCTGCAGCGGCACCAGCACCGCGTCGGCGGCGACCAGCGCGTTGACCGTAAGGAAGCCCAAGGCCGGCGGGCAGTCGATCAGCACGTAATCGTAATCGCTGATCACCCGGCCCAGCGCCTCGCGCAGGCGGCGTTCGCGCTTGTCCGCGCTCACCAACTCGACCTCCGCGCCGGAAAGGTCGACCGAGGAGGGCACCAGAAAGAGCCCCGGCACGATGGTCGCAATCGCGCATTCGGCCACCGGCGCGCCTTCGATGATCGCCCGGTAGATATCCGGATGGCGGCGTTTGCGGTCCACGCCGAGGCCGGTACTGGCGTTGCCCTGCGGGTCAAGGTCGATGATCAGGACCTTCTTTCCGCACGCCGCCAGCGCCGTTCCCAAATTGATCGCTGTGGTTGTTTTTCCCACTCCGCCCTTCTGGTTGGCAATGGCGAAGATTCGGGCGCGACGGCCGTGCGGTGGGGATGTCCTCTCGGCGGGCCGGACGTCAAGATCTTGAGCTGTCAAATTCAAGAACCTCTATACGTAGGATGGTACCGTCGGGGTCGCTGCGGCTCCGGTAACGCTCGAGGGTGATCTTCGGCCCTTTTTCGGCCCCCGTCAATTCACGATCAACAGTTGATCCTTTTAAATACAGACACATGCTATTTTGGCGCAAAAATGGCCGAGATAATTTCATCAAAGAGTCGAAATTCGCGAGCGCGCGGGCGGTGATCACGTCCGCTCTCGGCGGTCGCGACTCGGCGCCGAGCTGCTCGATTCGTTTCACGTGAAACATCGCGACCGTCGAGGTGGCGCGCGCGACCTCGCGCATGAAGGCCGCCTTGCGCGCGTCGGATTCCACGAGATGCACCTCGCCGGCGCCCAGAATCGCCAGCACCAGGCCCGGAAATCCGGCGCCGCTGCCCAGGTCCAGAATACGCAGGGGCCGTCCCTCCGGCGGAGCCGGCAAATAGTCCATGAGCTGCGCGGAATCGAGGAAA
>JAWVYK010000158.1:0-6655 GCA_033722755.1 Rhodovibrionaceae bacterium
AAGGACTACGCGGCGGCCGGCTTGAAGGGCAAGATTCCGCTGTTCAGCTCCGGCTTCCTGACCGAAGGCGTCACGCAGGCGCAAGGCGAGGCGGCCGAGGGGCTGGAGACCTGCCTGCACTACGCCGACACGCTGGACAACCCGGAGAACGCGGCATTCCGGGCCGCCTACAAGGAGCGCTTCGGCGAGGAAGCCGACGTTTACGGCGTGCAGGGCTATGACACGGCGACGCTGATTCGTATCGGCCTGGAAGCGGTGGAGGGCGAGACGGGCGAGCGCGAGGCCATGATCGCGGCCATGGAAAAGGCCGAGTTCGCAAGCCCGCGTGGACCCTTCAAACTGTCGGCGGCGCACAACCCGGTGCAGAACTTCTATCTGCGCGAGGTGCGAAACGGCGTCAACGAGGTCGTCGGCGTGGCCCACGAGGCGCTGGCCGACCCGGCCAAGGGGTGCCGCATGGCGTGAAGCGCCGGTTTCGGGCCAGCCGGCCGCTGGCTTTTGCGCCCGGCTTCGCTTAGGCTCCGCGCCGCCGGACGAAGGGCGTAGGGCGAGGTGCCGGGGCGATGGATGCGGTCGCGCTGCTCATACAGGTTCTGAACGGAGTGCAGTACGGGTTGCTGCTGTTCCTGATCGCCAGCGGTCTGACGCTGGTCTTCGGGATCATGGGCGTGCTCAACCTGGCGCACGGGTCGTTCTACATGCTCGGCGCCTACCTCGCGCTCTCCTTCACCCAGATGACCGGCGACCTGTTCCTGGCCATCCTGTTGGGAATTCCGGTGGCGCTGGCCGTCGGCTTCCTGTTCGAGCGCCTGTTCATCTCGCGACTCTATGCGCGCGACCATCTGGATCAGGTTTTGCTGACCTTCGGCGTGATCCTCATCCTGAACGAAGCGCAATCGATCATCTGGGGCGACGATGCGCACGGCGTGCCGGCCCCGCACTGGCTGCAGGCCTCGATTCCGCTCACCGATACGCTCAGCTACCCGGTCTATCGCCTCTTCGTTGCCGGTTTCTGCCTGCTGCTGGCGCTCGCCATGGGGCTGCTCATTCGCCGCACGCGCCTGGGCATGATGATCCGCGCCGGGGAATCGAACCGCGAGATGGTCGAGGCGCTGGGGATCAACATCCGGCTGCTCTACGCCGTGGTCTTCGCAGCCGGAATTTCGCTGGCGGCCCTGGCCGGGATGCTGGCCGCGCCCATCGAATCGGTCTACCCGGGCATTGGCGAGCAGGTGCTGATCGTCTCCTTCGTCGTCGTTGTCATCGGCGGCATCGGCTCGATCAAAGGCGCGTTCTTCGGCTCGCTCGCGATCGGACTCACACAGGTGTTCGGCCAGGTGCTGATCCCGTCGTTCTCGGGCGTGGCGATCTATGCATTGATGGCGCTGGTGCTGCTCTGGCGCCCGGCCGGACTGTTCGGCCGCGGCTGAGGGCGGGCGCGATGCTGGTATTGCCCAATCGCCGCATGGCGCTCTTCCTCGCCCTGGTGGTGGTTCTGCTTGCGACGGTGCCTTTCGTGGCGGAAACCTACTACCTGAAGCTCGCCACCCGCATGATCGTTCTGGCGATCTTCGCCATGAGCCTGGACCTGCTGATCGGCTACACCGGTCTCGTCAGTTTCGGCCATGCCGCCTTTTTCGGCCTTGCGGCCTATGCCCTGCAGGTGATCTCCCCGCAATACGCTGCTGCGAACCTGCTGCTGGCGCTGCCGGGCGCGATCGCGGTCAGCGCGCTGGCCGCGCTGGCCATCGGCGCGCTGGTGGTGCGCACCCGCGGCATCTACTTCATCATGGTCACGCTGGCCTTCGCACAGATGGCCTTCTATCTGGTGCACGACACGCCTTGGGTCGGCGGCTCGGACGGGGCGTTCATCTATGTGAAACCGGTCCTGGGGATCGCGGGCGTCACGCTGCTCGACCTCGAGAGCCGGGAGAGCTTCTACTTCCTCTGCCTGGGCGCCCTCGTCGGCAGCTACGCGTTGCTGGTCGTGCTTCTGCGCTCGCCTTTCGGGGAGGCCATCCAGGGCATCCGGCTGAACGAGCACCGCATGCGTGCGCTGGGCTACAACACCTACCTCTACAAGCTGGCGAGCTTCACCGTCGCCGGCGCGCTGGCGGGGCTGGCGGGGTTCCTGTTCGCCGCCATCGACGGGTTCGTGGCGCCGCAGCTGCTCGGCTGGCACCAATCGGGCGCCGGCATCATGATGGTGATACTGGGTGGTCTAGGCACGCTCTTCGGTCCTGCCCTGGGGGCCATCGTCTTCGTCGGGGTGGAGGAGGTCTTCAAGGAACGCGCGCTCGTCGGTCCCCTGGCCGATCACTGGCAGATGCTCCTCGGCGTTTTCATCGTCGCCGTGGTGCTGGGCCTGCGCGGCGGGGTCGCCGGCTGGCTCGTCCGGCGGATGGGCTCGGGCCGCCAGGGCGCCGACGGCGGGAGGCCGGGCGATGCCTGAGCTCGTTCTGGAGACCGACAAGATCAGCAAGGCCTTTGGAGGGCTGGCCGCCGTCAACCAGGTGTCGCTCGGTTTCGAAGTCGGCCGGGTGCATGCGGTCATCGGCCCGAACGGGGCCGGCAAGACGACGCTCATCAACCTGCTCTCCGGCGACCTCGCGCCCGATTCCGGCAGCGTGCGCTTCAAGGGCCGGGACATTTCGGGCCTGCCGCCGAACCGCATCTCGCGCCTGGGCATCGGCCGCAGCTATCAGCGCACGAACATCTTTCCGGCCTTTACCTGCCGGCGGAACTGCTGGCTGGCCGCGGCTTCGCGCCTGCCGCCGGCGATTCGCGGCCTGAGGCCCGCATCGGCCTATCCCGAGGTGGCGGCCCGGGCCGAGGAGGCGATGGCGCGCACCGGCCTCCAGGACCGTGGGGAGACGGTGGCCGCCGATCTCTCCTATGGCGAGCAGCGCCAGCTCGAAATCGCCATGATGCTGGCCACCGACCCGGAGGTGCTGCTGCTCGACGAGCCCATGGCCGGCATGGGCCCTGAGGAGAGCGCGCGGGTGCTGGAGCTGGTGCGCGAGCTTGCGGTGAATCACGCGGTGATGCTGGTCGAACACGACATGGACGCCGTCTTCGCCCTGGCCGACCGGCTGACCGTCATGGTCGCCGGGCGCGTGTTGGAAAGCGCCACACCGGAGGAGGTGCGCCGCAATCGGGCCGTCCGCGAGGCTTATCTGGGCGAGGATATGCCGATGAACGGGCCTGCGGTGACGCCCCACGCCGGCGAGACCGGACCATGAGCGGGGGTGTCGGAACGGAGATGCAGCGTGCCGGCCGCGTGGATGCGCCGCCCGCGCTGGAGGTCCGCGCTCTGGAGGCCGGCTACGGCCGCAGCCGCGTGCTTCACGGCCTCACGTTCTCCGTGCGTGCCGGCGAAAGCGTCAGCCTGATCGGCCGCAACGGCATGGGAAAGACCACCACCCTGAAGGCGATCATGGGCCTGATACGGCCCTCGGCGGGGGAGGTCTCTATCGCCGGGCGCAGCATGGCCGGCGCACCGCCGCATGCGGTGGCGCAAGCCGGCGCCGCCTATGTCCCGGAGGAACGCGGAATATTCCCCAATCTGAGCGTGCGCGAGAATCTGGTGATGGCGGCGCGGCCCGGTGCGGGGGGCACCGGCTGGACCCTGGAGCGCGTGCTGGAGCTTTTCCCTAGCTTGACCGAGCGCCTGGACCACTGGGGTGACCGCCTATCGGGCGGCGAGCAGCAGATGCTGACCATCGGCCGGGCCTTGATGACCAATCCGCGCCTGCTGCTGCTGGACGAGGCGACGGAGGGCCTGGCGCCGCTGGTGCGCGACGAAATCTGGCGCGTGATCCGGGAAATCCGCCGCGCCGGCATTGCCTGCGTCGTGGTCGACAAGAATATCGGCAAGCTTCTGGAGGTCGCCGACCGCCACGTGCTTCTGGTCAAGGGCAGGGTGGTCTTCAACGGTGACGGCGCCGCGCTGGTCGCCGATCCCGACCGCCTGCACCGCGACCTTGGAGTTTGAGGCGGGCCGCTCCAGGCTTGCCCCGGGCGATGGGCGGGCACACCTTGAAGACTCCGCGCCCCGCGATCCGGGTCCAACTGCAGAGCCGCCAAGAACCAATGATACCGATCAAAGACGATAATCCGACGCGGATCACGCCCTACGTCACCTGGACGCTGTTGGCCATCAACATCGGCGTTTTCGCCCTGCAGTTCTCCGTGCAGTCGAGCGGCGGGCCGCAAGCCGCGCAAGAGATGATCTACAGCTTCGGACTGGTCCCCGCGGTGCTGATCGGCGAGCGCCAACTGCCGCCCGAGATCGCCGTGCTGCCGGCGGAGGCGACGATCTTCACCTCGATGTTCATGCACGGCGGACTGCTGCATCTGGGCGGCAACATGCTCTACCTCTGGATCTTCGGGAACAACATCGAGGACTCCATGGGCCATGGCCGCTTTATCGTCTTTTACCTGCTGTGCGGCATCGCGGCCGCCTTTGCGCAGGTCGCGGTCAACCCGGGGTCCACGGTGCCGATGGTCGGCGCCAGCGGCGCGATCTCCGGCGTTCTGGGCGCCTATCTGCTGCTGTTCCCGCGCGCCCATGTGCTCGTGCTGCTGCCGATTTTTGTGTTCATCCAGATCTTGCGCCTGCCGGCGCTGATCGTCCTGGGCCTCTGGTTCGTCTTCCAGCTGCTGAGCGGGGTTTCGGCGGGCGCGGGCACCGGCGGCGGCGTCGCCTTCTGGGCGCACATCGGCGGCTTCGTCGCGGGGATGGCGCTGATTTTCTTGTTCCGGAAAGACGGTTTCGCCGGCGCGCGGCGGCATTCCGGCGGCCGCGGCGGCCGCGGACCCTGGGGCTGAGCCTGAATTCCGCCGCCGCGGGCACAGCTTGACCTGCATCTGCAGCAACCCCACATTTCGTTGTGGCGGCGCCTTCTAAGGGCCGCCGGTTTCCCTGGCAACGTCATGACCATGTCGGTGTGGCCGGGCCGGGAGGCCAAGCAAACAGCCCTTGCTCTGCTCGACGAGAAGGAAGCTGGAAACATGTCGCGAATGTCTGTCTTCAACAGCCCGCTGCTGCTCGGCTTCGATCATTTCGAACGGGCGCTCGACCAGATCCAGAAAAACGGCGGCGATGGCTACCCGCCTTACAACGTGGAACAGTTTGGCGACAACAAGCTACGCATCACGCTGGCCGTGGCTGGATTTGCCCCGGAAGATCTGCAGGTGCAGATCGAAGACAATCAACTGGTCATTCGTGGGCGACAGCAGGAAGACGACAAGCAAGACCGCGTCTTCCTCCACCGCGGCATCGCGGCGCGGCAGTTCCAGCGGAACTTCGTTCTTGCCGAAGGGATCGAGGTGACGAGCGCCACGCTCGACAACGGGCTTCTCCACATCGAACTGGAGCGCCCGCTGGTTCAGCCGAAGGTGCGCAAGATCGCCATCGATGCCGGAAGCAGCGGTCCGGAGCCGCTGGACGGCGGGCCGACCCGCAAGAGCACGGGCGACGCTGCCGATTGAGGAGCGATACATGACGCATACGCAAGAAATCCGACAGATCACCCAGCAGGACCTGGCGACGCTGGGCGTTCAGCAGATTGCCTATGTCAAGCCGGTCGAGACCGACCAGGGCACCGCCTTTGCGGTCTACGCCGCCGACGGCAGGCAGATGGCCGTCATGGACGACCGCGACAAGGCTTTCGCGGCGGTTCGCCAGCATGACCTGGAGCCCTTCAGCGTCCACTGATTGCGGGCGCAGGCGCCGGCTCTGGCGTCCTTTCAAAATTCTGGAATTAAATCGTGCAGGCGCTGCGTGACGGCGGGCCCGCGGCTGTCTTGCCCCTAGCGGGGCTTTCACGCAGCGTGGCTGGCCGCCGATTCGGTCAGCAAGGCGTAGATGGCGTCGGCGCTGTCACTGCCGCGCAGCTTTTCGCAGACGTTGCGGTCGCGCAGCAGGCGGGAGACGCGCGCCAGCGCTTTGAGATGGTCGGCCCCGGCGCTTTCCGGCGCCAGCAATACGCAGATCAAGTCGACCGGCTGCTCGTCGATTGCCTCGAAGTCGATCGGGCGGTCGAGGCGCGCGAAAAGCGCATAAAGCCGGTCCAGTCCGGGAAGCTTGCCGTGCGGGATGGCAATCCCGTGACCCACGCCCGTGGTGCCGAGACGCTCGCGCTCCACCAGAACCTCGAAGATGGCGCGTTCCGGCTGGTCAGTGATTTCTGCCGCCTTGCGCGAAAGCTCCTGCAGGGCCTGCTTCTTGCTGGTCACGCGCAGGTTTGCAATCACGCCTTTCGGCGGTATCAGATCGGCGATCTCCATGAGACGCGTCTCCAATAATTCAAAGGTCTTACACGACCGTTAAACGGCGGGGCTTTACGATGCTTCCCCCTGATTAACGGCATTTCCGCGCGGATCGATCCAACCAATGTTGCCGTCCGCCCGTCGGTAGATCATGTTCAGCCCGCCGTGCGCGCTGTTGCGGAACAGCATCGCGGGCAGTTCCGCGAGGTCCATGCGCATGACAGCCGCGCTGACGGTCAGCGACGGAATCTCCGTCGTCATTTCGGCCACGACGGCCGGCTCTCCGTCTGCTTCTGCCGCACCGCCGGCATCTTCGTCCGCAAGGCCGGCCAGGACGTAGCTCTGCGCCGCCAGGGCCTCGGCGTTATCGGCCTCCCTGTGG
>JAWVYK010000159.1:0-6613 GCA_033722755.1 Rhodovibrionaceae bacterium
CGGCGTCGAGATCGCGCGCGCCATCACGGGGGCTGGCGTCGCCGGACTCGCGGTGCGACGCAGGCTGGGTTTTCTCGAGCGAAACCATGGCACCCGTTAGATGTCGTCGCCTGCCGGGTTTAACAAGCGGTGAAGCCGACCCTGGTTAAAAAAATACTCAACTTTGCGTCTATTCCAAAAAGAAACCGCCATTGTTGCGCCGATTACGCTGGCGCCGGGCGCCGAATTCGCCGGCTGCGGGATTTTCCCCCGTCAATGGGCGAAAATATCGATCTCATCCCAGCCGGCGAGGTCCAGTTCGGCGCGTTTCGGCAGGAACTCGAAGCAGGCGGCGGCGAACTCGCTGCGCCCCTCGCGCTCCAGCATGGTATCCAGCGCGCGGCGCAGCCGGTGCAAGTAAAGCACGTCGGCAGCCGCATAACGCAGTTGCTCCTCGCTGAGCTCCAGCGCGCCCCAGTCGGACGACTGCTGCTGCTTCGAAATCGTCACGCCGAGGAGGTCGCCGCATAGATCCTTGAGACCGTGCCGGTCGGTGAAGGTGCGCACCAGCTTGGAGGCCACCTTGGTGCAGTAGACCGGTTGCGGGCTGACGCCGATCCAGCGGCGGATCGCGGCGATATCGAAGCGGGCGAAATGAAAGATCTTGGTAACCGCCGGATCGTCCATGAGCGCGCGCAGATTGGGCGCGGAGTAATCTGGCAAGCCGTCTGCCTGTGGCCTGAACTGGATCAGGTGCACGCTGTCGTCACCGGCGGAGATTTGCACCAGGCAAAGGCGGTCGCGCTTCAGGTTGAGGCCCATCGTCTCCGTGTCGACCGCCACCTCCGGTCCCAACGCGAGGCCCTCGGGCAGATCGTTCTGGTAGAGGTTGATCGACAAGGGGCGGCCTCGACGTCCAGCTGGCTCGATGTGGCGTCAAGATAGCTGCCGCAATGCCCCTGTCAACTTCGCCGCGGGCAATGCTATAAAGCCCCGCGGACGCCGGTGCATTGCGCTGACGCCCGGGACACGGAGGGAGATCTGCAAATCCATGGCCGAGAAGACCAAACAGAACACCGACGTGGCGCCGCGGCGCATCCGCCCACGGCGCATCGAGGACCGCACAGTCACCGTGTTCGGCGGCACCGGCTTCATCGGCCGGTATGTGATCAAACGCCTGGCCCAGGAGGGATGGGTGATACGCGTCGCCGTGCGCAAGCGCGGCCAGGATCGCTTCCTGAAGCCGCTGGGCAATGTCGGCCAGATCGCCGGCTTTCCCTGCAGGATCCAAAACGACGACGACGTGCGTCGGGCCCTCGACGGCGCCGATGCGGCGATCAACCTTGTCGGTATTCTCTACGAAAAGGGCGGCCAGACCTTCGACGCCGTGCACTACCAGGCGGCCAAGCGCATTGCGGAAACGGCCGCCGAACTCGGCCTGGAGAGCCTCGTGCAGATGTCCGCGTTGGGCGCCAGCGAGAAATCCAATTCGGAATACGCGCGCTCTAAGGCCGCGGGCGAGAAGGCCGTGCGCAAAGCCTTTCCAAACGCCGCCATCATCCGCCCGTCGATTGTCTTCGGACGCGAGGATTCCTTCTTCAATTTATTCGCTGCGATGGCGCGCTTCTCGCCGGCGCTGCCGCTGATCGGCGGCGGCAAGACCCGGTTCCAGCCGGTCTTCGTGGGCGACGTGGCCGATGCCATCTACAAGACGCTTGTCGATCCCCACTGCTGGGGCGCGACCTACGAACTGGGTGGGCCCAAGGTCTATACCTTCAAAGAACTGTTGCAGTTCTTGCTGAAGGAGATCGGGCGGCGCCGGTTCCTGGTGACCGTGCCCTTCTGGGCGGCGGAGATTCAGGGCAGCGTGCTCCAGCTTCTGCCGGTTCCCCCTCTGACGCGCGACCAGGTCGAGCTGCTGAAAACGGACAACGTCGTCTCCCGCTCGAAGAAGACGAAGACCCTGCAGGACCTCGGCATCGAAGCGCACCATGTCGAACTGGTGGTGCCGACCTACCTGGAACGCTACCGGCCCGGCGGGCGGTTCCGCACGGACTTCCTGGCGCCCGAATGACGGCGATGCCGGCTCTGCTGGATGTGGCGGGCCGCTCCGGTTCGAGCTCTAGGTGGCCGGCGGCAGTCCGAAATCCCAGAGGTAGATGCCGGCCAGCAACAGCGCGCCCAGCAGCAGCCGGTAGATGACGAAGGGCGTGAAGCTCGCCCTGCGCACCCACCCCATCAGGAGCGCAATGGCGCCTATGGCCGCGACGAAGGCCAGGCCGCCGGCGATCAGAGCGTCCATGCCAAGGCGCACGTTGCCGCTGCTGTAGAGGTCGAAGCCGGCCAGGGCGCCGGCGGCAAGGATCGCCGGAATCGCCAGCAGCAGGGAAAACCGCGCGGCTTCGATGCGCTCATAGCCGAGAAACCGCGCCGCCGTCATGGTGACGCCGGAGCGGCTGGTGCCCGGGATCAGCGCGAGCACCTGCGCCAGCCCGATCACGAAGGCCTCGCCCGCGGCCATGTGCTCCACGCGGCGCACGGTCATGCCCATGCGGTCGCCCAGCCACAGGAGGATGCCAAAGCCGATGGTGGCCCAGGCGATCACCTGCACGTCACGCAGCATCGCCGTGACGATGTCCTTTGCCAGAAAGCCCACCACCAGCAGCGGTATCGTGGCGAGCACGATGTGAAAGGCCAGACGCGCGCCCGGACCCCGGCGACCGGCCATGAGGCGCAGCAGGCCGGCGAGCATATCCACCAGATCGCGCCAGAAATACAGGCAGACGGCGACAAGCGTGCCAACGTGAACGGCGATGTCGATGACCAGACGGTCGCTTTCAGCTTGCACCGGCTGATCCACCTGCAGTCCGTCGAAAACCTCCCACGCCAGCACCAAGTGGCCCGAGGACGACACGGGCAAAAATTCCGTTAGACCCTGGATAATCGCCAGGATCAGAATATGCAAAATTGGCACGGCTGCACCCCCTGAAGCCCCCGCCATTGGCCAGCACGCATGCGAACCGCCACTATATACACGTACAGCCCGAGTCGGTGCACCAGCGCGATTTAGTCCCGTTGCGGAACTGTTTGCCCGCGTGGTTTTGCCGGGACGCCGCGGGAATCCGCCGGCGCGGGAAAATCCTTCGCAGATAAAGGTCAGTATAACTTCCCCAATTAGCGATTTTCCCTCGCAAATTGCGCTCAAAGACGTTATATCGGATTGGAAGGCGACGGCGTGGGGTGGGCATCGGCTGTCCGTTCCGCGCCGTTGAAGTCACGGGGGCGACCGCTTCCTGCGGTATGAGCCGGCGTGACCTCGACCAAGCGGCCGTGTCCGGCCGCTGCCCCGCGATAAATCGCAAGGCACCGCAACTGCGACAGGCAGTCTTGAAAACCGGCCCCTGGCTGAAACCGCCGGCCGGAAAAGAAACGCCGAAACCGCGGCGTCCGGCAGAAGAGAGGAAGGAACGCATGTCCCGCAAGACGCTGAGGTTCGTCGAGCTTGACCGGGAGACGCCGGACAAGCGCGCTGCGGACAAGCGGCGTGAGGATTTCGGCGAGATCTACGACGAGTTCAATCCCGAGCGCGCCGCCGAGCAGGCCGGCCGCTGCTCGCAGTGCGGCGTGCCCTTCTGCCAGGTGCACTGTCCGCTGCACAACAACATTCCCGACTGGCTGATGCTGACCGCCGAAGGCCGCCTGGAAGAGGCCTACGAGATCGCCCAGTCAACGAACAATTTCCCGGAAATCTGCGGACGCATCTGCCCGCAGGACCGGCTGTGCGAAGGCAACTGCGTCATCGAGCAGGCGGGCCATGGAACCGTCACCATCGGCGCGGTCGAGAAATACATCACCGAGACGGCGTGGGACGAAGGCTGGGTTCAGCCCGTGCGGCCGCGCGAGGAGCGGGACGAATCGATCGGCGTGATCGGCGCCGGGCCTGCGGGACTGGCCGCCGCGGAGCAACTGCGCCGCAAGGGATACAAGGTCACGGTCTACGACCGCTATGACCGCATCGGCGGCCTGATGATCTACGGCATCCCGAACTTCAAGCTGGAAAAGCAGGTGGTCGAGCGCCGCGCCAAGCTGATCGCGGATGCCGGCGTGGAGTACAAAGTGAATTTCGAGGTGGGCCGCGACGCCACGCTGGACGAGTTGCGCGCAAGCCACGACGCGCTGCTGATCGCCACCGGCGTCTACAAGGCGCGCGAGCTTCAGGTGCCCGGCGTGGGCGTCAAGAACGTCTATCCGGCGATGGACTACTTGACCGCTTCGAACCGCAAGGGCCTGGGCGACGATGTGCCCGAATTCGACGACGGCTCGCTGGACGCCGAGGGCAAGAACGTGGTCGTCATCGGCGGCGGCGATACCGCCATGGACTGCGTGCGCACCGCCGTTCGGCAGGGCGCGAAATCGGTGAAATGTCTCTACCGGCGGAACCGGCAGAACATGCCGGGCTCGCAGCGCGAGGTGGCCAATGCCGAGGAGGAAGGCGTCGAGTTCGTCTGGCTGGCGGCCCCCGAGGCGGTGCTGGGCGACGACGCTGCCCGCAGCGTGCGCGCCGCGCGGGTGCACCTGGGCGTGCCCGACAGCTCGGGCCGGCAGACGCCGACGATCGTGGAGGACTCCAGCTTCGATGTGGACGCCGACATGGTGATCAAGGCGCTGGGCTTCGATCCCGAGGATCTGCCGGAGCTGTTCGGCGCGCCGGAACTGAAGGTGACGCGCTGGGGCACGCTGAAAATCGATTTCCGCACCATGATGACGAGCCTGGACGGCGTGTTCGCCGCCGGCGACATCGTCCGCGGCGCGTCGCTGGTGGTCTGGGCCGTGCGCGACGGGCGCGACGCGGCCGATCGCATCGATCTCTACCTGCGGCAGAAGGCGGGCGTCGCGGCGGACGAGCGGTCGGGCGCGTCGGCGGTGGCGGCCGAGTGATGGAGAAGCGAGCGCGACAGCGATGTTGAAGCTGTACGACGATCCATTGTCGGGCAACGGCTACAAGGTGCGCCTGCTGCTGGCGCATCTGGGCCGCGGCTACGAGTATCGCCGCGTCGACATTCTGGCCGGCGAGACCCGCACGCCGGCCTTTCTCGAGAAGAACCCGGACGGCCGGGTTCCGGTGCTGGAGCTGGAGGACGGGCGCTTTCTGGCGCAGTCCAATGCGATCCTGTGGTATCTGGCGGAAGACGGTCCCTTTGCGCCGGACGGCCGCTGGGCGCGCGCGGATGCGCTGCGCTGGATGTTCTTCGAGCAATACAGCCATGAGCCCTATATCGCCGTGCTTCGGTTCTGGGCGCATCTGGGCGAGGACCTGCCGCCGGCGCAGGCCGCACAGGTGCCCGAGCGCCGCGCCAAGGGCTATCAGGCGCTGGAGGTCATGCAGCGGCACCTCGCCGACACCCCGTTTTTTGGCGGCGGGAAATTCGGCATCGCCGACATCGCCCTCTACGCCTATACGCACGTCGCCCACGAAGGCGGCTTCGACCTGTCCGCCTATCCCGCGGTGCGGGACTGGATGGACAGGGTTGCCGCGCAACCGGGCCATATACCCATGAACGACCTGCCGCGCGCAGCCCATGGGCTCGCCGCCGGGGCATGCTGATCCGAGGAGAACGCCGCCATGCCGCGAGACGGACAAACGACCGGACTCAAGCACCAGAGCGACTGGCAGGACGAGGCTGAACGGCTCGCCCGCGACGGTCTGTATGACCCCGCCGAGGAACACGATGCCTGCGGCGTCGGCCTGGTGGCGGCCATCGACGGCAAGCCGCGCCGCGAGGTGGTGGAAGCCGGGATCGACGCGCTGAAGGCGGTCTGGCACCGCGGCGCGGTGGACGCTGACGGCAAGACCGGCGACGGCGCCGGCATCCACGTCGAGATTCCGCAGGACTTCTTCCACGAGCACGTGGAGCGCACGGGCCACCAGCCCGACAAGGGCAAGATCGCCGTGGGCATGATCTTCCTGCCGCGCACCGACATCGGCGCGCAGGAGCGTTGCCGCGTCATCGTCGAGCGCGAGATCCTGCAGTTCGGCTACACCATCTACGGCTGGCGCCAGGTGCCCGTGAACACCGAGGTCATTGGCGAAAAGGCCAATGCCGCGCGTCCCGAGATCGAGCAGATCATGATCGCCAATGCCCGCGGCACCGACGCGGCGCAGTTCGAGGTGGACATGTACGTGATCCGCCGGCGCATCGAGAAGGCCCTGGCGGCCGAAGGCATCAAGGATTTCTACATCTGCTCGCTGTCCTGCCGCTCGATCATCTACAAGGGCATGTTTCTGGCCGAGCAGCTGACGGCCTTCTACCCCGACCTGCTGGACGAGCGGTTCGTATCGAACTTCGCGGTCTTCCATCAGCGCTACTCGACGAACACCTTTCCGACCTGGTGGCTGGCGCAGCCCTTCCGCGTGCTTGCGCACAACGGCGAGATCAACACGCTCAAGGGCAACATCAACTGGATGAAGGCGCACGAGTGCCGCCTGGCGCACGAGATCTTCGGCGAGCGGATCGAGGATCTGAAGCCCATCGTGCAGTCGGGCAGCTCGGATTCGGGCGCGCTGGACGCGGCTTTCGAGCTCATGGTGCGCGCCGGCCGCGACCTGCCGATGGTCAAGGCGATGATGATCCCC
>JAWVYK010000160.1:0-6560 GCA_033722755.1 Rhodovibrionaceae bacterium
CCCGGATGGACGCCCGCGGCCGGACGCCCGACAAAATCAGGACGATTCTTGGTTTGTCTTCAGGCTGGCCAGAAGCTCGGCCAGCTGCGGCGCGGCATCGACCGCCATCATGCCGACGAGATGATAGCCACTGTCCACGTGATGGACTTCGCCGGTCACGCCCTTGGAGAGGTCGGACAGCAGATAAAGCACCGCCTTTCCGACCTGATCGATGCTGACGTTGCGGCGCAGCGGGGAGTTCAGCTCGTTCCATTTCAGGATGTAGCGGAAGTCGCCGATGCCAGAGGCCGCCAGCGTGCGGATGGGCCCTGCCGAGACGGCGTTGACCCGGATATTGTTCTCGCCCAGGTCGGCGGCCAGGTAGCGCACGCTCGCCTCCAACGCGGCCTTGGCCACGCCCATGACATTGTAGTGCGGCATCACCCGCTCGGCGCCGTAGTAGGTGAGGGTGAGGAGGCTGCCGCCTTCCTTCAACATCGGCACCGCGCGCTGCGCCACCGCGGTGAAGGAGTAGCAGGAGATGTCCAGGCTGTGGATGAAGTTGTGCCGGCTGGTGTTGAGATACTTGCCCTTCAGCTCGTCCTTGTCGGAGTAGGCGATGGCGTGCACCAGGAAATCCAGCTTGTCCCAATGCTCCCCAAGCTTCGAGAAGGCGGTGTCGATACTGTCGTCGTCGGATACGTCGCAGGGCAGTATGATCTCTGAATCCACCGATTCCGCCAGCGGCCGCACGCGGCGCTCCAACGAATCACCCTGGTAGGTGAACGCCAGCTCGGCGCCATGGGCGTGCGCCTCCTTGGCGATGCCCCAGGCGATGGAGCGGTCGTTCGCCACCCCCATGACGAGGCCCCGCTTGCCGGCCATGATCTGTGGCGAATCGGACATGCCCTATTTCCCGCTCTCGACAACTCTTGCAGTGGTCCGCCGCGCGCCCGTGCCGCGGCGGCGGCGGCTGAAGTCCGCGGCATCCTACACCAAAGCGCCGGGCGGTCAACGCGCCCGCCGCCGCCCGAAGACAGCGAAAATTCGTGTCCGGCAGGCGGCATTGGCTTATGCTTTCGCGTATGTCGGCCAAGGACCACAGCCTGCGCCGGAGGTGGGCGATCTGGCGCCGTTCCGTCCTCAACCTGGGACGGTGGGGGCGTGTATTGGGCTTTTGCGCCCGGCGCTTTCTCAACGACGACGGACCGCGCCTGGCTGCGGGGCTCAGCTATGCTTCGCTGCTGGCGATCGTGCCACTGCTGGCGATTGGGCTTTCGATCCTGGCCGCCTTCCCGGTTTTCGGCGACGTGCGCGACACGCTGCGCAACGCAATCATCTCCAGCCTGCTTCCCGAGCGCTCGGCGGAGGTGAACGCCAAGTTCGCCGCCTTCGTGGAGAACGCCGCCGATCTGACGGCCCCGGGGCTGCTGGCGCTCGGCCTGGCGGCGATCCTTCTGCTCGCCAACATCCAGGACGCCTTCAACAAGATCTGGCGGGTGTCCGAGGCGCGGCCCATCGCCATCCGGCTTTTGACCTACTGGGCGCTTTTGACGCTCGGTCCGCTTCTCGTCGGCTCTTCGCTTTGGATCTCCAGTTATGCCTTCGCGGCGGTGGCGTGGCTGGGTGCCGACGGTTGGGCGCAGTGGCAGGGGGCCTCGCGGCTGCTGTCGATGTTTCTGGCCGGCGTTGGGCTCTCGGTCATCTACCTCGTGGTGCCGAACCGGCGAATTCGGATTTCCCACGCGCTCGCCGGTGGCGCGGCGGCAGCGATCATCCTGGAAATGCTGAAGTTCCTGTTCGGCCTTTACCTGCGCAATTTCCCATCCTACGAGGCGATCTACGGCGCCCTGGCGGCCGTCCCGATCTTCCTGATCTGGATGTTCATGGCCTGGGTGGCGGTGCTTTTCGGCGCCGAGCTGACCGCCGGGCTTTCCGAATGGCGCGCCACGGTGGTGCGCGGCAACCGGCATCCCAATCCCGGCCAGCGCCTTGCGCTCCCCATCAGCATCATCGGGCGGCTGCGCCAGGCGAGCGATGCCGGCAAGCCGATGCGCGAACGTCACCTGGCCCAGGGGCTGCCGGTGACGCCTGCGGAAGTCGACGAGGTTTTGGCGCAACTGCGCCAGGGCGGTTTCGTGGAGCGGACGCGCGGCACGCGATGGGCGCTGATCCGCGACCTGCGGAAGGTCACCCTGGCCGATCTCATGCGGGTGCTGTCCCTGGAGCTGGACGCCGGCAGTGGCTGGCCGAGCAGGCCCGCGGCCATGCTGGACTGGCTGCACCAGGCCATCGAGTCGAGCATGTGCCGACCGTTGGACGAGCTCCTCGAGGAGCACGATGTCGCCGCCGTGGAGCCAAGTCCCGAGAGCGGCAAGGCGGCGCAATAGTCGCCACCCGGGTTCTCAAGGCGGCCTAGTTTTCCGAGAGATCGCGAAGCTGTGCCTCAAGCTCCTCGCGCGCCGGATCCGACAGGCCGTTGATGGCGGCCTGCAGGTCCTGCATCCGGCGGCGCAGATCGTAGACCTGGTCCAGCAGATTGAGCACCAGCGGCACCGCCTCGTCATTGACGTCGAGGTCGCGGCGCAGTTCGGCGATCAGCTTGATGCGGGCAACGTCGGTTTCGTCGAACACCCAGGCCCCCGCTTCTTCGGCCGGCAGAACCCATTGCTGTTCGATCCAGGTGGTGAGCTCTACCTCCGTGACCGCAACTTCCTGCGCGATCTCGTCTAGCGTCTTGGGCATGCCATCAACTCCCGGGGAGTTTGCCGCCGCATCAAGCCATACCGGCCTTGGCGCGCGGATCGTAGCCGTGCTTAGGCCCCCACTCCTTGACGAAGCGCTTCAGCTCCTCGTCCGGCTTGTCAGGCAGGACGACCTTCAGCTTCACATATTGATCGCCGCGCGTCTTGCTGCGTCGGTCCATGATGCCGCGGCCCTTCAGGCGCATGGTCTTGCCGGTGTTCGAGCCGGCGGGCACCTTCATGGAGACGTGGCCGTCGACGGTCGGCACCCGGATGGTCGCGCCTACCACCGCTTCCTGCAGGCTGACAGGCACTTCGACATGGACGTCGTTGTCCTTGCGGGTGAAGAAGGGGTGCGGCTCGATGTGCACTTCGACGTAAGCGTCGCCAGCCGGTGCGCCGCCCGCACCGGGCACGCCCTGGCCCTTCAGGCGCAGGGTCTGGCGGTCCTCCGTGCCAGGCGGAATCTTCACGTCGATGGTCTTGCCGTCACCCATGCGCACGCGTTTGGACGCGCCGACAGCGGCATCCAGAAAGCCGATGCGCAATGTGTAGGAGACGTCCTGCCCCTTGTGCCGGGGGTGACGTCCACCGCCGCGACCGCGTGCTGCGCCGTGCGCACCGCCGAAGAGGTCGGCGAAGAGGTCCTCGACGCTGAAGTCCTCGGCGCCGAAGTCGAAGCTGCGGCTGTAGTATTTCGTGCCACGCCCGCCTTCGGCGTACTGTCGGTACTGTCCGCCCGCGCCGAAGGGCGTCTCCTGCCCGCTGGCGTCGATTTCCCCACGGTCGAACTTGGCGCGCTTTTCCGGGTCGGAAAGCAGGCTGTAGGCCTGCGAGACCTCCTTGAATCGCTGCTCCAGCGAGGTGTCGCCCGGGTGCAGGTCCGGGTGAAGTTCCTTGGCCAACTTGCGGTAGGCGCTTTTTATGTCTTTCTGGCTTGCCGATTTCGGCACGCCGAGAACTTCATAAGGGTCCTTCATCGCATGTCGGTTCCGTTTGCAGTCTCAAAGAGGCCGGCCACGGACCGGCCGGCCTCTTTTAGCTCGTTGGCTGCGGCGCGTCGATTGACGAAGCCGCGAGCCCAGGGGCTATGCCCCGCGTTAGGATACGACCTGCCAGCTTCCGTCCGGCTGGCGGCACGCCGTGCCGTACGCCTGCTCGGTCTTGCCGCCGACGGTCACGGTCGTCTGGAACTCGCGGCAATAGCGCCCGGATTCCGAAGTGCCTTCGCGCACCGGCGTGACGGTGCCGCGATGATCGTTTTCGGGATTGTCCCAATAGATCGTCTCGCCCACGGGCGCCCGGGCGGCCTTCTGGAAGGCCTGCTCCGCCTTCACGCGGTCGAGCTCGTCGAGGTCGCGTCCGACCTCGCTGCCGATATAAGCGCCCAAAACCGCACCAAGCGCCGTCATGGCCAACTGGCCGCGGCCCGAACCGAACTGGGCGCCCGCCACGGCGCCTGCGGCGCCGCCGACGACACCGCCGACAGCTTCCTTCGGACCAGGACCGTTCTGGCACGCCGAGACGAGCATGGCGGCCACGACGACCGCGATAACCGATTTCAGTTTCATGTCTTGTCCACCTTATCGCTGCAATGCCCAAAAGACTGCAATTCTTCGCCAGCGGTCCCGCACATGCCTAGATTTTGTAACTCCCGTTACCAAACTCAAGGCCGGCATGTTAGCAATGCCGCAGCATCGGGATTCCCTCAAGAGTCCCGATAGGCGCAAAATCGCGTACAGTTTGCCGCATTTTGAGTGCAAAAGCGAGTGCATTTTTGCATTTTTATGCGCCGAAAACTAACGTCTGGAATTTGTTGGGAAATCTGAGAGGCGACATGGCAGACGGGAACGTTCCAGGCGACCCTCTTGATTTGTTCGGAGCCTGGTTCGACGAGGCCAAGGAAAGCGAGATCAACGATCCGAACGCCATGGTGGTGGCCAGCGTCTCGGACGATGGCATGCCGTCGGCGCGCATGGTCCTGTTGAAGGAGTACGACGCGCGGGGCTTCGTCTTCTACACCAACTTTGAAAGCCGCAAGGGCCGGCAGCTGCTGGCCAATCCGAAGGCCGCGCTGCTGTTCCACTGGAAATCGCTGCGCCGGCAGGTCCGCATCGAAGGCACGGTAGAAGAAGTCGACCAGGAGGAGGCCGACGCCTATTTCTCCAGCCGCCCGAAGCAGAGCCAGATCGGTGCCTGGGCGAGCGAGCAGTCGCGTCCCTTGGAAGGCCGATGGGAGTTGGAGCGGCGCGTCGCCTCCTTGGCCGCAAGGTATGCAGTGAGCGCCGTGCCCCGGCCGCCGCACTGGTCGGGCTTCCGGGTCTATCCACTGATGATCGAATTCTGGCGCGAGGGCGCGTTCCGTCTGCACGACCGTCTGGTCTATCATCGCGAGGCGGGCCGGGACTGGCACACCGAACGGCTATTCCCCTAGTGTGTTACCGAGCGCTCGACTACACGCCAGCGACCTGCCGAGCCACCGAGGAGTCCCCGCATTGAGCCGAGCCAGGGCCGAAGAGGGCACCACAGACCGCGAAACTGCCGATGCCCCCGGCAACACTGTCGGGCCGCAGCGCGGCGGGCAGCAGTCGGAGCGGCTGCTGCGCATGGCGACCTATGCCTCGGTCGCCACCGCGCTCACGCTGATCGTCGTCAAGTTCGGCGCCTGGACAATGACGGAATCCGTGAGCGTGCTGTCGACCCTGATCGATTCGCTTCTCGATGCGGCGGCCTCCATCGTGAATCTGCTGGCCGTGCGCCACGCGCTCACCCCGCCGGACAAGGAGCACCGCTTCGGCCACGGCAAGGCCGAGCCCCTGGCCGCGCTGGGCCAGGCGACCTTTATCTGCGGGTCCGCGGCCTTTCTGCTGATCGAGGCTGGACAACGCCTGCTTGATCCCCTGCCGGTGCGCAACAGCGCCGTGGGCATCGGCGTCATGGTGTTCTCCATCGTCGCCACGCTGCTGCTGGTGATCTTTCAACGCTACGTCATCCGGCGCACCCGCTCGCTGGCGATCCAGGCGGATTCACTGCACTACGTGGGCGACCTTCTGGTCAACGCCGCGGTGATCGCGGCCATCGTGCTGGCCGTTCAATTCGAACTGCTGATCGCCGATCCGCTCTTCGGCATCGCGATTGCCTTCTATATCCTTTGGAATGCCTGGCTGATCGCCAGGGGCGCGCTGGACATGCTGATGGACCGCGAATTGCCGGAGGAAGACCGCGAGAAGATCAAGAACATCGTGCGCGAACATCCTCAGGTCATCGGCTTTCATGACCTGCGCACCCGCGTATCGGGGCCGAAAACCTTTATCCAGCTCCATCTGGAACTCGATGGCGGACTGAAATTGACGCACGCCCACACCATCGCTGAATCCGTGGAAGCCGATCTTGTCACGGCTTTTCCGGATGCCGAGGTTATCATCCACCAGGACCCGCACGGGGCCGAAGGAGAGGTGCCGCACTACGGCTGAATGGCCTGTGCCGGGCCGGCCTTGATGCAGGTCAATGCGGGCAAGTCTGGCCGATGAAATCAACAAAATGCCGGTCGCCTGCGCTTTCTGCCGCGGATCCGGCCCGGGAGGACCTCGAGAGACCATGAACAGCTACGCAGCGATCTTGACCGCCTTGGACGGTGGGCCGGAGACGGACGTAACCCTCGCCGCGGCGCTTGCCATGGGACGGGACTTCGAAGCCTATGTCGAGGCGCTGCAGGTGTCTGCCGACCCGCAGACCACCGCGCCGATGGTGGCGAACGGCATGACGGGCTCGATGGTCGACCAGTTGATGGCGAGCCTGGAAGAGGACGTGAAGGCCCGCGAGACGCAGGCCGCGAAG
>JAWVYK010000161.1:0-6477 GCA_033722755.1 Rhodovibrionaceae bacterium
AAGGAAGAGGAGGTGCCTGCGGCTCCCTAGTGGGCTCCCGCGGCGTGCACCGCTCCGGCCGTCGGAGGCGTTAAACCGACTCACTTTCTGGAGAAATTCTGGAGCGGGCGATGGGATTCGAACCCACGACCCCAACCTTGGCAAGGTTGTGCTCTACCCCTGAGCTACGCCCGCATCCTGAGGTCTGTGCAGCCGGGCAACCGTCCCGATCGTGCGGGCCCGGCGTCGACCTCGCGGGAAATAAGGCATTCGCCGCGCGAATGCAAGGGAACTTTGCCGTCCGAACGCGAGGCCTCCGACGGCCCCCGACGGACCTCGGGGGGGCGCCTCGGGACTTCGCGGCCTTTCGGCCGAAAGCGCCTTGAGCCGGCGCGGCGGCTTGGCTAACGTCCGCCCGCGCGGGCGCGCGCCCGCCCCGATCCACCCGATCCACCCGATCCATCGGCCGCGATCGAACGGCGGCAACGCGGGAAGGGACGCCATGAGCGACGAAACTGCCGGAAACCAGAAGCCCGAGACGCCGCAGCTGGCCGACGGCAGCGCCCCGGCCACGCCGCGGGACCTCTTCTCCCGCCTCGATTCGCTGGGCATCGCCACGCGCACCGTGGAGCATCCCGCCGTCTTCACCGTGGAGGAGGCCAAGACCCTGCGCGGCGAGCTTCCCGGCGGGCACACCAAGAACCTGTTCCTGCGCAACAAGAAGGGCCGCATGTGGCTGGTCACCTGCCTGGAGGACCGCGAGGTCGACCTGAAGACCCTGGGCGCGGCGCTGGAGGCCGGGCGCTTTTCCTTCGGCAGCGCCGATCGGCTGATGACCTACCTGGGGGTGGAGCCGGGCTCGGTCACGCCCTTTGCCGTGCTCAACGACCGCACCGGGGCGGTCACCATGGTGCTGGACCGGGCGCTGAGCGAGATCGAGCCGCTGAACTTCCACCCGCTGGTCAACACCATGACCACGGCGATCGCGCCCGAGGCGCTCCTCGACTTCCTCAAGGCGGTGGATCACGCGCCGGTCATGCTCGACTTCGATACGCTCTAAAGCCTTGCAAAGCCTTGTCACGGCAGGGTCAAGCCGCCATTTATGGGGTCGAATGACCCATGGGCCGCACCGGCGGCGCGCAAACGCCCATTCGATTGAAACGACGGCCGGGCGGTGACAGCCACGACGAATCAAGAAGGATGGGGTTCTATGGAGCCGATCATTGGCGGAGCGAACGCAGGCGCCGGCGGGCAAGCAGCGGCCGGCGACCTGATCAAGGACAGCGACACGCAGAATTTCAGCCGGGACGTCATCGATGCCTCGATGCAGGTGCCCGTCATCGTCGACTTCTGGGCGCCCTGGTGCGGACCCTGCAAGCAGCTGACGCCGCTCATCGAGAAGGTGGTGGGCGAAGCGCGCGGCGCGGTGAAGCTGGTGAAGATCAACGTCGACGAAAACCAGCAGCTGGCCCAGCAGCTACGCATCCAGTCGCTGCCCACGGTCTACGCCTTCTTTCAGGGCCGCCCGCTGGACGGCTTCCAGGGCGCGCTGCCGGAAAGCCAGATCAAGACCTTCGTGCAGCAACTCGTCGACCAGGCCGGCGGCCAGGGCCAGGGCGAGGAGCAGGACCCGGTCGCCGAGGCGCTGGCCCAGGCGAAGGAGCTGCTGGACGCCGGCCAGCACGACCAGGCGCTGCAGCTCTATGCCCAGGTCGCCAATCACGATCCGGAAAACGGCGAGGCGGTCGGCGGCCTGATCCGCTGCCAGGTGGCCGCCGGCCAACTGAAAGAGGCCAAGGCGCTCTTGGAGCAGATCTCCGACGAGGTGAAGGCGAAGCCCGAGGTCACATCCGCCATCACGGCGCTGGAGCTCGCCGAGGAGCAGCAGGCCGCGGCCGGAAAGCTGGGCGAGCTGATGGAGCGCGTGGCGGCCAACCACGACGACCTGGAGGCCCGCTTCGAGCTGGCGCTGGCGCTGTCGGCCTCCGGCAAGCGGCAGGCCGCCGCCGACGAGCTGCTGGAGATCCTGAAGCGCAACCGGGGCTGGAACGACGACGCCGCGCGGCTGCAGCTGCTGAAGTTCTTCGAGGCATGGGGTCCCACCGACCCGGTGACCGTCGAGGCGCGCCGGCGGCTGTCGTCGCTGCTGTTTTCATGAGACCCGAGGGAGGCTGAGGCAAAGCCCGCATGGCAAGCAAGTTCGACCCCGCATACGACGACCTGCCGGACGAGATTCCGATCTTTCCGCTATCCGGGGCGCTGTTGCTGCCGCATGGCCAGCTTCCGCTCAACATCTTCGAGCCGCGCTACCTGGCGATGATCCGCGCGGCGCTGGCCAGCCGCCAGCGTCTGATCGGCATGGTGCAGCCCCGCGAGACGGCCGAGGCCGTAAGCGGCGACATGGGCGCGGCCGAGGTCTATCCGACAGGCTGCGCGGGGCGCATCATCCAGTTCCACGAGACCGACGACGGGCGCTACATCATCACGCTCAAGGGCGTGTGCCGCTTCGACATCGCCGGCGAGCTGCCAAAGCATCACGGCTATCGCCGGGTGCGGCCCGATTTCTCCGCCTACCGGGGCGACCTGCAGGATGTGGGCGGCGTTTCCTATGACCGCGACCGGCTGCTCAAGGCGCTCAAGGTCTACTTCCACAAGCAGGGAATCGAGGCCGACTGGCAGGAGGTGGAGGAAAGCGCCGACGCCCGCCTCATCACCTCGCTGGCCATGGTTTGCCCGTTCCGGGCGGAGGAGAAGCAGGCGCTTCTGGAGGCTTCCGATTTGCGCTCGCGTGCGGATATGCTGATCTCGCTGATGGAAATGGCGCTGATGGATCAGGATCCGCAGGAAAGCGGCCTGAGACACTGAGCTTGAGATACTGGGCCCACGCTCGGCCGGCGGAGAGACCGATATGACCGATGACAGCGGTAAACCCCAAGAGCCCGCGACGCCCCGGCAGGGTGCGGGCGCGGGCGTCGACCCCAAGCTGCTGGAAATCCTGGTCTGCCCTCTGACCAAGGAAACCCTGGAATACGATCGCGAGCGCCAGGAGCTCATCAGCCGCAAGGCGAACCTCGCCTATCCGGTGCGCGACGGCATTCCCATCATGCTGCCGGACGAGGCGCGCCCCCTGGACGATTGAAGGCGGACGATTGAGGGCGGACGATTGACGGGTTAAGGACGCGGGACGGGCAAGCGATGAGCGAGAGCTTCGATACCGAGCACTGGCCGCTGGAAATCCGCTACGTCAAGGCCGACAAGCGCCTGGAGGTCGATTTCGACAACGGCGTCACCTTCAGCTATCCGGCGGAATACCTGCGCGTGGAAAGCCCCTCGGCGGAAGTGCAGGGCCACGGCCCCGGTCAGAAGCAGATCGTCGCCGAGCGCAAGCACGTCGGCATCATGGAGATCGAGCCGGTCGGGCAGTACGCCGTGCGCCTGAAGTTCGACGACCTGCACGACACCGGCATCTTCTCCTGGCGCGAGCTCTACAAACTGGGCGAGGAGCAGGACGAGCGCTGGGCCGCCTATCTGGCCGAGCTGGACAAGCGCGGGCTCGCCCGCGAGCCGAAACGGCGCGGCTAGCGCAGGCTCACTTTCGGCGCTACTTCGCCGGTCCGGGCAGCCCCGTCAGGCGATAGCGCACGATGCGGTGGTTGCGCGTGTCGGCCACCCACATGATATCGGCCTTCAATTCCACGCCTTCGGGATAATTGAAGAGGTTGGGGCCCTCCCCGACTTCACCGCGGCCGATCACCGCGAGGATGCGGCGCTCGGGGTTCAGAATCTTGATTTGGTGGTTGTACTCGTCGGCAACGGCCAGCCATCCGCGCGGGTCGGCCTCGGGGTAGAACAGGTCGAAGTATTTCGGCTCGTTGAAGCCATAGTCCGCACCGCCGATCTCGCTCTCGTAGGCGAGATCCGGGGAAAGCACCTGCAGGCGGTGATTGCCCGGATCGGCCACGATCACCCGGCCGGACGAATCGACGTCGATGTCGTGCGGGCGCTTGTAGGCGTTGGGGCCGTCGCCGCGCTTGCCCGTGCGGGCCGTGGCGCGATTGCCCTCGAAGACCACGATGTCGTGGCCGCGCGCATTGGCGACGTAGATCTTGCCCTGCGGGCCGATGGCCACGCCCTCGGGCGCGGAAAGCCCCTCGGTCAGTTCGTCGGCCAACTGCGCGCCGGTCTCGCCGAGCGTGTAGATCGCCACCCGGTCGTTGTGCGTATCGGCGACCAACAGGCGGCCTTTCCCGTCGAAGGCGACATCGTGCGGGCTGTTCAGCTCGCCCTCGGCCAGGCTCTGCTCCACCTCCAGACTTTCCGGGTTCAGCACCGCCACCCTGTCGTTGCCCAGATCGGCGACGTAGAGCCGCCCGTTCGGTCCGATGACGACATCGTGCGGACGCGAAAAAACGGCCTCGCTCGCGTTCAGGAATGTCGCCTCGATCTCTGCCGCCGGCGCGGCGTGCGGGCGCAGGCTGAGGGCGGCGGCCAACAACACGGCGACGGTTGTGTAGCGAATCATGCTCTAGCTCCCTTTCCTGATCAGGCGGCAGGCATAGAAGCCGTCCATGCCGCCCTTCGCGGCCAGATGGCAGGGCAAGGTCCGCAGGTCGCCCTCGCGCGTCACCGCTTCGCGCAGTCCGCCGATTTCATTGGCGTCTATGGGCTTGCGCGCGACGGGCGCGCCGGCGTCCAGCAAGGCCTCGATCTGCCGCGGGCCTTCCTCCGGCTGCAGCGAGCACACGGCGAAGACGAGCACGCCGCCCGGCGCCAGCATGTCCACGGCGCTTGCCAGCAGCGCGGCCTGCACCTCGGCCAGCGTGCCGATGTCCTCCGGGCGCTTCAACTGCGCGATGTCGGGATGCCGCCGCAAGGTCCCCGTGGCCGTGCAGGGCGCGTCCAGCAGGACGAAGCCGGCCGGCTCGGGCGGGCTCCACGTGGTTGCCTCCGCCGCCACCGTCGCGGCGCTCAGGCCCAGGCGCCCGAGGTTCAGCGAAAGCTGCTCCAGGCGCTTTTCCGAGCGGTCCACGGCGACGACCTCGGCGCCGGCTGCGGCCAGTTGCGCGGTCTTGCCGCCGGGCGCGGCGCAGAGGTCGACGACACGCTTGCCTCTGACCTGTCCCAGCAGGCGCGCCGGCAGCGCGGCGGCCATGTCCTGCACCCACCACGCGCCGTCCGCATAGCCGGGCAGCTTGCTGACCTCCCCGCGGGGTCGAGGAATGCGCAGGCTTCCGTTTGGGAGCATTTCCGCATCCAGCCTGTCGGCCCAGTGCGCCGGGTCCTCGCGGACGCTGAGGTCCAGCGGCGGTTCGGCGAGATGCGATTGCGCGATGGCGCGGGCGGTGGCCTCGCCATAGGCGGCGGTCCAGCTTTCCCACAGCCAGTTGGGCGTGTTGAGGCGCGCGGCGTCCTGCGCCGCGAGGAGCTCGGGGCCGCCCTGCGACAGCCGCCGCAGCACTGCGTTCACCAGGCCGCGTTGCTGGCGTTGCTTGCCGGTCATCAGGTTGACCGTGGTGGAAACGGCGGCATGGTCCGGCACATCGAGGAAAAGCAGCTGCGCGGCGCCAATCCGCAGTGCCTCGCGCACCCGGCCCTGACCCGGGCGCAAAGGCTTGTCCAACGCCTCGCCGACCAGCGTGTCGATTTGCCCCAGCCGGCGCAGCACCGTGGCCACCAGCATGCGCGCGAAAGCCCGGTCGCGCGGCTCAAGGCGCGGCAGGCCCCTGTGAAAGGCCAGCACCTCGTCGAGCGGCCGACCGTGGTGCAGCACGGCCGAGAGGATGTCCAGCGCCATGCGGCGGCTGTCCGGGGGATCGTCGTACATGGATTTTCTCTAGCACGCGCAGGCGCGCCGTGCATCTTTGGCGCCGGGCGGTCCTGCGCGAGCGGAGCCTCAGCCCCAAGGACCCGGCATCGGCGCTTCCTGGCCCATCTCGCGGGCCAGCTCCTTCAGCCGCGCGACACGGTTCTTGGTGTTCGGATGGGTGGAGAACAGGCTGTCGACGCTGCGCGCGTGCAGGGGATTGATGATGAACATATGCGCGGTCGCCGGGTTGTCCTCGGCCTCCTTGTAGTCGGTGCGCGCGGCCATGTCCTCGATCTTCTGCAGCGCCGAAGCGAGCCACAGCGGCTGGCCGCAAATCTCCCCGCCCATGCGGTCCGCGGAATATTCCCGGGTGCGGGAAATCGCCATCTGCACCAGCATCGCCGCGAAGGGCGCCAGAAGCGCGACCAGAAGGACGCCGACGATGCCCAGGGGATTGTTCCGTCCGCCCGCACCGAAGGCCCCGAAGAACAGGCCGAAATTCGCCAGCATGGAAATCGCGCCGGCGATGGTCGCCGTGATCGTCATGGTCAGCGTGTCGCGGTTTTTCACATGCGCGAGCTCGTGCGCCATGACGCCGGCCACCTCCTCCGGCGACAGACGGCGCAACAGGCCCGTGGTCGCCGCCACCGCCGCGTTTTCCGGGTTGCGGCCGGTGGCGAAGGCGTTCGGCT
>JAWVYK010000162.1:0-6424 GCA_033722755.1 Rhodovibrionaceae bacterium
CCGCCGGCCTCTACCTGCTTTCCGACCTGTCCAAGGGCGTGACCGGTGAGGTACACCATGTCGACAGCGGCTATCACCTCGTCGGCATGATGGCCGTCGATGCCGCCCCGCAGTTGGCCGAACTTCTGGCCAGCCTGAAGACGAACCCAGAATCGTCCTGATTTTGTGCGGCGTCCGGCGGCGGACGCCTGTCCAGGAGACGATACGTCCATGCCCGGAAACGCATTCGGCCAGGCCTTCCGCTTCACCACCTGGGGTGAGAGCCACGGCCCGTCCATCGGTTGCGTCGTCGACGGGATGCCGCCGCGCATCGCGCTATCCGAGGCCGACATCCAGCACTTCCTGGACCGGCGGCGGCCCGGGCAGTCGCGCTATACCACCCAACGCAAGGAAAGCGATCGGGTGCGTATCGTCTCGGGCGTATTCCAGGGGCAGACAACCGGAACCCCGGTCGCGCTCGTCATCGAGAACGAGGACCAGCGCTCCAAGGACTACTCGGAAATCGCGGAGAAGTTCCGCCCCGGCCACGCCGACTACACCTACTGGGCCAAGTACGGCATCCGCGATTACCAGGGCGGCGGACGCTCCAGCGCGCGCGAAACCGCGATGCGCGTGGCCGCCGGCGCGCTGGCCCGCAAGGTCCTGGATCACGTGCTTGGCGAAGACACGCTGCAGGTTCGCGGTGCGCTGATCCAGATCGGTCCACACGCGATCACGCGGGACAACTGGGACTGGGCGCAGGTCGGCGAAAACCCCTTCTTCTGCCCGGATGCCAAGGCCGCGCAAGCCTGGGCGGACTATATCGACGAGGTGCGCAAGGCCGGCTCCAGCGCCGGCGCGGTCGTCGAGGTGGTCGCCGAGGGCGTGCCCGCCGGCCTGGGCGAGCCGGTCTATGACAAGCTCGACGCCGACCTCGCCAAGGCGATGATGTCGATCAACGCCGTCAAGGGCGTGGAAATCGGCGACGGATTCCGGGCCGCGGAGATTTCCGGCGAAGAGAATGCCGACGAAATCCGCATGGCCGACGGCAGCCCGCGTTTTCTCAGCAACCATGCCGGCGGGATCCTTGGCGGCATTTCCAGCGGGCAGCCGGTCGTCGTGCGCTTCGCGGTCAAGCCCACCAGTTCGATCCTGACCCCGCGCCGCACCATCGATACCCACGGCCAGGAGACCGAGATCGTCACCAAGGGCCGCCACGATCCCAGCGTCGGCATCCGCGCCGTGCCCGTGGGCGAGGCGATGATGGCCATCGTGCTGGCCGATCATCTGCTGCGCCATCGCGGGCAGGTCGGCTGATCGGGGCCATGTCGTCGGAACGGGCACAGGCAACGGAAGCCCCGCGCATCCGCACAGCAGTCAAGGCGGACGTATCCGTTCTGACCCGCTTGCTGATGGATTCCTTTGCCTTCTATGGGCAGGCCATTCCGCCGGCCTCGAAAACCCGCGAGGCGCTTGAACGCCACGCCTTCTGCGAGCAGCCGCTGTGCGAGGTCCTGCTGGCGGAATTCGAAGGCGAGGCCGTCGCTTTCGCGATCTTCGGACCGGTGTTCTGGACCGGCGATCTCTCGCCGGCGATCTTCCTGGAAGAGCTCTACGTGAACAAGCGGGCGCGCAACCGCGGCATCGGCCGCATGCTGATGGCGCACCTAGCGAGCGTCGCGATGGAACGCGGCTGCAAGCGGATCATCTGGAACGTCGACCGGCCGAACAGCCGGGGAATTGCCTTCTACGAGCGCCTTCCGGGCGCCTTCAGGCTCAACAAGCACGCCTACGCCATTTCCGGCGAGTCGCTGGCGGATCTGGCGGCGCTGGCTTCAGGGTAGCGCACCGCCGGATAGGCTACTCGCCGGATAGAGCTAATCGCCGTCCACCTCCGCCAGAAGCGCCTGCAGCCGTGCCGCGGCCGACGCGCTCGTGTCCGGTCCATCGATCGGGCTTGCGTGGATGGTGACCGCGTCGCGCTCGCCCGGAAGCTTCTCGACGGCCAGGCGCAGAACCTGGCTGTCGTCGCGCCAGATGATGCCGGTCAGCGCATCCAGGCTCGCCTTGGCGACGTTGTCCACGTCGTAGCGCCTGAGCGCCACGCCGTCATCGGTCCAGCCCGCCGACTCGATCCAGATGGTGACCGCGTAAAGGCCGCTGTAATCCTTGCGCAGCCCGCGCGCCTCCTTGCGGAAGAAATCGCGAATCGGCGCCTTGATGCGCCCCGCCTGCGTGGTCAGTCCGTCAAGTCGCACCACCCATCCGCCGTTGGCGCGGGCAAAACGGACCTTGCCCCGGCCGGTCCATCCGCTACCCATCAGCCGCGCGCTCCCCGGCCGGCGGCATCCGTTGGCTGGAACAGCGCTACCAGCTCGACATGGCCCGACCAGATGAACTGATCCAGCGGACGGACCTCGACGAGATCATAACCGCCGTCGACCAGGATGCGCGCGTCGCGCGCGAAGGTGTTGGGATGCATTGGTAGCAACAGTCCCAACAAGCTCCTATCCTCCGACAATTTTCCCAAACTACGACTGGGAAGCCTGTGACTTGGCAGAGAAGACCGCAGCCGAACTACAAGGTAGTGGCGTCGATATCCGGTGGGCGGACTGGTGCATTGTTCCCCGTCAGCACAATTTGGACAGAAGGTAGCGCATTGCCAAGGTAGTGTTTTGGCTTATCGAAGCGACGAAAGGAACGAAGATGGGCAAAAGCATAAGAAATACCAAACAGCACAAAAGCGCTCGCAAAGTGCACAGGAATTTAAAAAAATACCGGTAAAGATAAGGGGCGCGGTGATGATGATCCGGGACCATTAGCAACGCGGCCTTCAAAACCGCCAGCGCCACGACCGTCTTAGGGTATGGGAAAGGTACGTTTCGTAACCTCGATACCAATTCAAAAACTCTAGCGCTCGAACCGTCGTTATCCGGCTTTCTTTCTGCAAGGTTTTCTCATAAATTCGCTGTGCGCAACGCTAAGCAGCGCTCTCATCTAACGTCAATAAGAGGCTGCATATATCCGAAGGGGACAACCAATGTTCAAAGATCATTTACAATACCTACGTTGCCCAAAAAGCGGCTCAGTGCTTGAATTACATATTGACGAAGAAGAAAATCAGCAGGTGAAATCAGGCACACTGACTACGGCTGATGGCAGGTTCACTTACCCAATTATCGATTTCATTCCGCGCTTCGTTCCGGAAAGCAACTACGCTGATAACTTTGGGCTGGAGTGGAATGCTTATGCGCGTACTCAGTACGACAGCACTTCAGGCTTTCCTTTATCCGAAACCCGTTTCTTTGAAGCCACTCAATGGCCGCGCGACCTGACTGGGGAAATTATTCTAGAGTGTGGTTCGGGCTCAGGAAGGTTTACTGAGTGGGCACTCTCAACTGGCGCGACGGTGGTTTCTTTCGATTACTCAGCCGCGGTAGAAGCGAATTTCCAATCAAATTGCGACAACCCTCGTCTCTTACTCGTACAGGCAAGCATTTATGAAATGCCTTTTGAAAAAAACTTTGCAGACCGCGTTTTTTGTTTTGGGGTCATACAGCATACTCCCGATCCAAAAAAGACTTTCAACTGTTTGCTAGAAGGCCTGAAACCGGGAGGCTCTCTGGTCACAGATGTATACCGTTTGTCTCTTAGAACAGTAATAGGCACACGAGGCCTGTTCAGGGTGTTCACCAAGCGAATGGAGCCGGAAAAGCTCCGCAGATTCGTACACTGGTATGTCGATACCATGTGGCCTCTCGTGAGGCTTCTTCAGAAAATGCCAAAAGGCCTTGGTGTAATATTCACGCGTAAATTCCTGAGCATAGCGGATCACTCTACCGGAGGACTAAAAGGCGCCCCCGATGCTCAGATCAAGGAATGGGCCTATTTAAACACCTATGACGGTTTGAGCCCCAGATATGAGAACAATCAGACGTTAGCGACGTTTCGCAGATGGCACGAGGAAGCAGGCCTGGAAGAGATTGATGTTCAGCCTGGCTATAATGGGATTGTAGGCAGGGCCATCAAACCCGAAGAAGACAGCAAACGTAAAGCTGCTTAATATCCGTTTGCTCTCTAAGGCAACCGTGACCTGCCTCTAAAAGATATGCAGGCCAAGTTCCCGAAAACCCTGTCGACATACAAATATGCGCGTCATTCTCTTCCTCCTGAAATCCATCGTGGCGATCTTCGCGGTCATCGGCCTGATGGTCGTCAGCCTGGTGGCGCTGCTGTTCATCGCCGCCGACCGGATCGAGGAGTGGGAGCCGGCGCGCGAAGAGCTGCCCGCGGCCATGGTTCTCGAACTCGATCTTGCCGCCGGGGTCTCGGAGCTCGCCTCCGACAACCTTCTCGCCGCCGCCGGCCGGGCGCGGCCCATCGTGCTCCGCGATGCGGTCGAGGCGCTGAAGGCCGCCGAAAGCGACGAGCGCGTGGAGGGCCTGTTGATCCGCGCCGGCCGCGGCGACATGGGTCTGGCGCAGATGCAGGAACTGCGCGCCGCCATCGCCTCCTTCCGCCAGAGCGGCAAGTTCGCCGTGGCCTTTGCCGAAAGCTTCGGCGAGGGCGGCAACGGCACGCTGCACTACTATTTGGCCTCCGTGGCCGACGAAGTCTGGCTGCAGCCCTCCGGCGACGTCGCCATCACCGGCTTCCTGCTGGAAAGCCCCTTCGTGCGCGACGCGCTGGACGAGATCGGCGTGAAGCCGCGCCTTGCGCAGCGCGAGGAATACAAGGGCGCCGCCGACATTTTCACGGCCGACGAGATGCCAGAGCCCCTGCGCGAGAACCGCCAGCGGCTCGTCGATTCCTGGCTCGGCCAGATGGCGCGCGACGTCGCCGGCTCGCGCGGACTGTCCCGCGAAGAGGTGCAGTTGCTGGTGGACAATGCGCCGCACCTGGCGCGTGACGCCCTGCAGGGCGGGCTCATCGACCAGCTTGGCTACTGGGACGAGGTGCGCGCTCACGTCGAGGAGCGCAGCGGCGACAGCGAGCGCGTCGGCGTCATGCGCTACGCCTCGACGCGCGACAAGCCCGATCTCGCCGATGCGCCGGCGGTGGCGCTGATCCACGGCGTCGGCGCTGTGAGCCTTGCCGAAAGCCAGAGCGAACCCTTTTTCGGCGAGGTCGTCATGGGCTCCGACACCATCGTCAGGGCCGTAGACGACGCGCTGGAAGATGCGGACGTCAAGGCCATCGTGCTGCGCGTGAACAGCCCCGGCGGCTCTTACGTCGCCTCCGACGCCATCTGGCGCGCGGTTGGGCGGGCGACGGAACGCGGGGTGCCGGTCATCGTCTCGATGAGCGATGTCGCCGCTTCCGGCGGCTATTTTGTAGCCGCGCCCGCGACACGAATCGTCGCCCAGCCGGGCACGGTCACCGGCTCCATCGGCGTGGTCAGCGGCAAGTTCGTCCTGGACGAGCTCTGGGATGACCTCGGAATCAATTTCGACGGCGTGCAAGCCGGCAGCCGGGCGGACATCTGGAGCTTCAACCGCGACTTCACGCCGGCGCAGTGGCTGACGCTGCAGCAGCAACTGAACGCCATCTACGAGGACTTCACCGGCAAGGTGGCAGAGGGCAGGAACCTCAGCCGCCAGCAGATCGAAGACGTGGCCAAGGGTCGCATCTGGACCGGCGAGGATGCCCGCGCGAACGGATTGGTGGACGCGCTGGGCGGCTACCGCGAAGCCGTCGCGCTGGCCAAGGAGGAGGCGGGCATCGATGCGGAAACCCAGGTTCGCCTAACGCCCTTCCCGAAACCGCGCGATCCGTTCCGGGCGGTTGTGGAGGATTTCTTCGGCAGCGGGCTTGGCAGCAGTCCGGCGGCGCGCGCGCTGGTGCGGCTGATGCACACGCTGGCGCCGCTCGTGGAGACGCTGGAGCGTGTGCAGGCCGATCCGCGGGAAAACCGCCTGCGCGTAGACGGCGTGGACTTGGCCGAATAGGCCTGCCTCAGGCCGCAAGCTTGCCCTCGAGGCCGGAGGCGGCGTCGTAGCCCAGCATGATGTTGAGGTTCTGCACGGCCGCACCGGACGCGCCCTTGCCGAGGTTGTCGAGAACAGCGCAGACGACCGCCTGCTCCGCCGACGGGTCGGCGAAGACGAAGATGCGCATGTCGTTCGTGCCGTTCAGGAACTCCGGCTCCAGCCGGCCAAGGCCCGCGGCCTCTTCCAGCGGCGCCACGCTAACGAAGCGCTGGCCGCGGTAGTGATCGGCCAGGGCGGCGTGAACCTCCGCCGGCTTGGGTCGGGTGGGCAGCGACCAGAGCTGCAAGGGCACCTGCACGATCATGCCCTGGCGAAAACGCGCCACGCTGGGCACGAAGATCGGCCGGTGGGACAGGCCGGAGTGACATTGAATTTCCGGCACGTGCTTATGCTGCAGGTTCAGGCCGTAGAGCCGGAAGGCATCGGCTGTATGCTCGGGCGACTGCGGATCCTCG
>JAWVYK010000163.1:0-6399 GCA_033722755.1 Rhodovibrionaceae bacterium
CGAACCGGCGACTCATGGCGAAATCATTCTCGACGGCCAGTCGATCAACCATGTGCCGCCGCACAAGCGGAACATCGGGATGGTGTTCCAGAACTATGCGCTGTTCCCGCACAAGACGATTCACGACAACGTGGCCTTCGGCCTGCGCTACCGAAACGTGGATAAGGCAACTGCCCGCAAGAAAGTGGAGGCGGCGCTTGAACTGGTCCGCCTGCCGCATGTCGGCGACCGGGTCCCTTCGCAGCTGTCCGGCGGCCAGCAACAGCGCATCGCGCTGGCCCGGGCCATCGTCATCGAGCCGGACGTGCTGCTGCTCGACGAGCCTCTGTCAGCGCTGGACGCCAATCTGCGCGAAGAGATGCGCGTGGAGCTGAAGCGCATCCAGCGCGAGCTTGGAATCACCACCATCTTCGTCACTCACGACCAGTCCGAGGCGCTGGCGATGTCCGACAAGATCGTGGTCATGAGCGACGGTTGGAAGGAGCAGGAAGGAACGCCGGAGGACGTCTACAATCGGCCCGCCTCGCGCTTCGTCGCCGAGTTCCTGGGCCATGCGAACCTGCTGAACGGAAAAATCGCGGCCTCTGCCCAGGGCGACGCGCGCGTTGCGCTGGAAAGCGGCATCGAGGTTGGCGTGCAGGAAACCCGGGACCACCGCGAAGGCGAGGACGTCCGCGTGGTCGTTCGCGCCGAGAAGGTGTTCCTGACCGCACCGGACGGCGAAGGCCCCAGGTCGGAGAAGAAAACCTCGCTGGACGGCAAGGTCACGGCGGTCGACTACCAGGGCCTGGCGGCGCGATACTTTGTGGAAACCGCCGACCTGGAGCTGCAAGCCATCAACCCCATCGACGGCCACCCCTTCCGCGAGGGCGCAGAGGTCAAGGTCCATCTTCGCGCCGAGGACTGCATCGTGCTCGACCGCGAGCCGGAGGGCCGGGCCGAGGCGGAAGCGGCCGCCGAATAGAGACACGAAGGGAAGCATGCCTCCTGTGAGCGATCCCGCGGAAATGGTCCAGCCGCCCGAGCGGCCCGCCAGCCATCTGTTCTACCAGTCAAGGCTGCGCCGGCCGCTCATCGACCGGGCCGAGGGCATTCATATCTGGGACGTTCACGGCCGGCGCTACATCGATGGCTCTTCCGGCGCCATGGTGTGCAATATCGGTCATTCCAACCCGCGCGTGCTGCAGGCCATGCGCCAGCAGATGGAAAAGGCCACCTTTGCCTACCGCCTGCACTTCGAGAACGAGCCGGCCGAAGAGCTCGCGCGGGAAACCGCCCGCCTCATGCCGGGGGATCTGGAGCGTGTATTCTTCGTCTCCGGCGGTTCGGAGGCGGTGGAATCGACGCTGAAGCTCGCCCGCCAATATGCGCTGGCGACCGGGCAGGCTCAGCGCCACAAGGTGATCTCCCGATTTCCCAGCTATCACGGCGGCACGCTGGGGGCGCTTGCGGTCACCGGCTACGAGCCGCTGACCAAGCCCTTCGCCGCAATGATGGCGGACATGCCCAAGGTGCCGGCGCCCACGTGCTACCTCGACCGCGACAACCTGAGCATGGACGAGCGCGGGGTGAAATACGCCGACATGCTGGCCGAGGAAATCGAACGTCAAGGGCCGGACAGCGTCCTGGCTTTTATCATGGAGCCGATTGGCGGCGCATCGACCGGCGCCCTGGTGGCCCCGGACAGCTATTATGCGCGCGTCGCCGAGATCTGCCGGCATTACGGCATCCTCCTGATCTTCGACGAGGTGATGACGGGGGCCGGGCGCACCGGCACCTTCTTGGCCGCGGAGCACTGGAACATCGTCCCCGACATCATCGCGCTGTCCAAGGGCTTCGCCTCGGGCTATGTGCCCCTGGGTGCGATGGTGGCCCGCTCGGCCATCGTCGAGCCGGTGCTTTCGGCCGGCGGCTTCCTTCACGGCTTCACCTACGCCGGCAACCCCCTGGCCTGCGCCGCGGGACGCGCGGTTCTGAAAGAGGTCGTGGAGCGGGACCTGACCGGCAACGCCGAGCGAACCGGCGGTTATCTGATGGACCGTTTGCGGAGCCTTCAGGAGCGCTATCCCTTCATCGGCGACGTGCGCGGCAAGGGCCTGCTGATCGCCTTCGAGATGGTGGCCGACCGGGAAACCATGAAGGTGCTGCCGCCCGAATTGAACGCCTATCAGAGGGTTGTCGATCTCGCCTATGAACGCGGGCTGATCGTCTACTCGCGGCGCACCCGAGGCGGGCGCGAAGGCGACCACGTCATGGTGTGCCCACCCCTGATCGTCGAGCACACGGACGTGGACGACATCATCGCCATACTCGACGACGCACTATCGGTCTTCGCACGCGAAGCCGGCCTGCCTCAGCATTGAGCGGGCCGGCGCATCGGGACAGAGACACGATCTGAACGAGGAAAACCAATGGCCCAGCCAAAGGTCATCATCACCTGCGCCGTCACCGGCTCCATCCATACGCCGACGATGAGCGACCACCTGCCGATCACGCCCGACCAGATCGCCGAGCAGGCGATCGGTGCGGCGGAGGCGGGCGCGGCAATCCTGCACCTGCATGCGCGCGATCCGAAGGACGGCCGCCCGACGCCGGATCCGGATGTCTTCATGGAGTTCCTGCCGCGCATCAAGCAGGCGACCGATGCGGTGGTGAACATCACGACGGGCGGCGGTCACAACATGAACGTCGAGCAGCGGCTGGCCGCCGCGAAACGGGCGGAGCCGGAGATGTGCTCGCTCAACATGGGCTCCATGAATTTCGGCCTGTTCCACGCCGCCGATCGCTTCGACGAGTGGAAGCACGACTGGGAGAAGGCTTATCTGGAGAACACACGGGATTTCATATTCCGTAACACCTTCAAAGATATAGAAACGATTCTTCACGATATAGGCGAGACGCATGACACCCGCTTCGAGTTCGAGTGCTACGACGTCGGCCATATCTACAATCTGGCGCACTTCCTGGACCGCGGGCTGGTCAAGCCGCCGCTGTTCGTGCAGTTCATCTTCGGGGTGCTCGGGGGTATCGGGCCGGACCCGGACAACCTGCTGCACATGAAGCGCACCGCCGACAAGCTGCTGGGCGACGCCTACAGTTTCTCGGTGCTGGGCGCCGGCAAGCATCAGATGAAGCTGGCGACCATGGGCGCCATTCTGGGCGGCAACGTGCGTGTGGGGCTCGAGGACAGCCTCTATCTGGGCAAGGGCCAGATGGCAGAGTCCAACGCCCAGCAGGTCGTGCGCGTCCGCGAGCTGCTGGAAGGCCTGTCGCTGGAGGTCGCCAGCCCGGCCGAAGCGCGCCAGATGCTCGACCTCAAGGGCGGCGATCGCGTGGCCTTCTAGATTCTGAAGAAAGGGAGACAGGACGCTGAAATGAAAATCGTTTTCAGCGAAAAGCACGACATCCACTATCCGCGTCACTTCCTCGTCAACGGGGCGCTGGAAGACAACCCGGAAGTGCCTGAGCGCGCCGGCGCCCTGCTGGACGCTGCTCGCGCGGACGGGCATGACATTGTCGCGCCGGAGGATTACGGACGCGGGCCGATTGCCGACGTGCACACGGCCGAATACCTCGACTTCCTGTCCCGCATTTACATGCGTTGGCAGCGCATCGAGGGCGCTTCGGAAGAAGTGATTCCGAACATCCACCCCAATGGCCGCGCCGGCGGCTATCCGGCCTCCGCCGTTGGACAGGCCGGCTACCACATGGCCGATACCGCTTGTCCCATCGGCGACGGCACATGGGAAGCCGCCTGTGAGAGCGCCAACGTCGCCGTGCACGCCGCTATACAGGTGCTGAACGGGGCGGATGCCGCCTACGCCCTCTGCCGCCCGCCGGGGCACCATGCCTTCGCCGACATGGCCGGTGGCTTCTGCTACCTGAACAACAGCGCGATTGCCGCCCAGTACCTGCGCCGCTCGGTCAACCGGGTGGCGATCCTCGACGTCGACCTGCACCACGGCAACGGTACGCAAGGCATTTTCTACGAGCGCCCGGACGTGCTCACCGTGTCCCTGCACGCCGACCCGGTGCGCTTCTATCCCTTCTTCTGGGGATACGCCGAGGAGCGCGGGACCGGCCCGGGCCTCGGCTTCAACCTAAACGTTCCGCTTGTCCGCGGCACGGGCGACGACGACTACGTAAAGGCGATGGCCCCTGCACTGCGGCGTATCGTGGCCTTCGCGCCCGACACGCTCGTCGTGGCCCTTGGTCTCGATGCGCACGAAAGCGACCCCCTGGCCGGTCTTGCGATCACCACCCCCGGTTTCGCCGCCATCGGCCGCGAGATCGGCGGGCTCGGCATGCCGACCGTGCTGGTACAGGAAGGCGGCTACATGAACGAGGCCCTGGGCGCCAACCTGCAAAGCTTCCTTTCCGGTTTTCTGGACAACCGCGGTCGGACGGGATGAGCGCAGAGACGGCTGACGTCCTGGTGATCGGCGGCGGCATCGCGGGCGCTTCGGCAGCCGCAGAACTGGCCGATTCCGCGCGCGTGCTGCTTCTGGAAGGTGAGGGTCAACCGGGCTATCACGCGACCGGGCGCTCAGCGGCACTCTTCTTCCAGAACTACGGGAGCCGTCCCATCCGCAAGCTGACGGCGGCCAGCCGCCGTTTCTTCGAATCTCCGCCAGAAGGCTTCAGCGAACACCCGCTTCTCGGCCCACGCGGCGTTCTGATCGTCGCGCGGGAGGACCAGCTGGAGCGGCTGGATGCGCACGAAGCCGAGGGCCACGCTCTGCAGCGGCTCACCGACAGGGAGGCACGCGCGCTGGTTCCGCTGCTGCGGCCGGAAGCCGTGAGCGCCGCGCTTTACGAGCCCGACGCGCAGGACATCGACGTCAACGCCCTGCATCTGGGTTTTCTGAGACGTTTTCGCGCGCACGGTGGACGGGTTGTCGCAGACGCCCGCGTGGAGGCACTGAGCCGACAAGCCGGCGTCTGGCGGGCGCAAACCCGTGCCGGCGTCTTCGAGGCGCCGTTGGTCGTCAATGCGGCGGGCGCTTGGGCCGACGAGGTGGCCGCGATGGCCGGCCTGCCGCGGGTCGGCCTGACGCCCATGCGCCGCACCGCCGTCATCGTGGAGGGACCGCCGGAGCGCGCCGCCGCGCGCTGGCCGCTCACCGGCTGTGTGGAGGACACCTACTACTTCAAGCCGGAATCCGGCGGCAAGCTCATGCTCTCTCCCGCCGACGAGACGCCGGACAATCCGAACGACGCGCAACCGGACGAGTTGGACGTCGCCATTGCCGTCGACCGCTTCGTGACAGCGGTCGATCACGAGGTGCGCCGCATTGAACACAGTTGGGCGGGACTGCGCACCTTCGCGCCGGACCGCACGCCTGTCGCAGGTTGGGCCGAAGGGCGGCAGGACAGCGGCTTCTTCTGGCTGGCCGGTCAGGGCGGATACGGCATCCAGACCTCTCCGGCCATGGCGATGCTGGCCGCCGCGCTCGTCACAGGCGCGCCGCTGCCCGAGCCCCTGCGCGCCGCCGGCGTGGACCCAGCCGCGCTGTCGCCCGCACGCTTCTGATCGCCACCGGCGATATCCGGATTGCCGCAGATCGGCATCGACAGGCATGCTGTTGCCACAGACCTGCAAGGGAGAGCCCGCCGTCATGACGCAAGTCCGCGCGCCGCATCTGCGCCGATGCTGGTTGTTTGTGCCCGCCGCCGAGCGCGACGCCCTGGCGGCTGCGTCCAAAACGGGGGCCGACGTGCTGATCCAGGAGTTCGAGGATTTCTGCCCGCCGGAGCGCCGGCCGGAGGCGCGGCAAATGGCGCCGGAGGTGCTGCAAGCCTGGCGCGGTGCGGGCTTGGTGGCCGCGGTTCGCATCAATCCGCTGGACGGCGGCCCCGGACAGAGCGAAGGGCTGGCCGATCTGGAGGCCGTTATGCCGGGCCGTCCGCACGTCGTCGCCTTGCCCAAGGTGGCCGAGCCAGAGCATATCGTCGCTCTCGACCGGGAGATCTCGCGCCTGGAGGCGGCGCTCGGCATTCCGGAAGGCACGACCGAGCTGCTGCCCAACCTGGAATACGCGCGCGGCCTGGTCCAGGCCCAGGCCATCGCCGCCGCCAGTCCGCGCGTCAATGCGATGCTCCTGGCTTCCGAGGATCTGGTCGCCGATCTCGGCGCGGAGCGTGGGCGCGACGGGGCGGAGCTCGCCTATGCCCGCCAGCGGTTCCTCGTCGAGTGCGTGGCCGCAGGCGTGGTGGCCGTCGACTGCCCCTACACCTTTGCCGATACCGAGGGCGTGAAGGCGGAAACCCGCTGGGCGCGGCGCATGGGCTACAAGGCGAAATCGGCGGTGGCGCCGGATCATGCGGCTGTCGTCACACGCGTCCTGACGCCCACGCAGGAGGAAATCGAACAGGCCCGGCGCATCGTCGCAATCTTCG
>JAWVYK010000164.1:0-6399 GCA_033722755.1 Rhodovibrionaceae bacterium
CAAGGGATTGCCGGAAAGCTCGTAGACCAGGTTGTGGAAGTCTTCGTCGTGGCGGATCTGCTCACGCGTGGCGCCGTCGGCGACGGCTTGGCGGCCCCTGTCGAGTATCTTTTCCCCGCGCTTCTTCGCCTCCAGAGCGACCGCCGGGTCGCCCTTCGCGCGCTGGGCGGCCGTTCTTGCGGCCAACCCGTCGAGCGCCGCGCGACTCTCGTAATGATGGCGCATCCGCGTAAGATCGAGCCCGGTAACCCGCAACCCCCGCCTGCCGACATCCTCGACGAGGCCGTCGGCTTTGAGCAGGGCCATGGCCTGCTGGATCGGTTGGCGTGAAACTCCGTAGCGCTCGGCCAGTTGCTCCTGCACCAGATGGGCGCCCGCCGGCATCTTGCCTTCGCAAATTTCATCCAGGACCGCCTGATACACCTGATCGGCAAGCCCAGGAACTGTCTGGATTTTCGTCATTCGGATGCTCACTGCATTCTGAATTCAGTATTCAATACAGCTTTTCGCGGCGATGGTCAACTCCTAAAACCCGGGAAGGTCCTCGACCGGTCGCTTCCGCGCAGTGTCTTCGCCGTCGGCCGCGCACCGGAAGCCCACCATGTCGAGCCCGATGTCGGGCGGGTTGCCGTGGCGGTAGGAAACCCGCAAGCAGTAGGGATTGTTGCCCCATCCGCCGCCGCGCAGGACGACCTCGTCCGGACGGCCGGGAAAACGGCTCGCCGTCCACTCCCAGACGTTGCCCGCCATGTCGTGCAGGCCAAACGGCGAGCGGCCGGCCGGAAAGCGGCCGACGGGGGCGGTCTTCAGGTAGCCGTCGGCGGCGCTCGGCGCGCAGCAGGCCAGCGTTCCAAAGTTTGCCCGCCTCCGGTCTGCCGTTCCCGGGCGCTGGTCGCCCCAGGGATAACGCCAGCCCTCGCTGCCTCCGGCGGCGAACTCCCACTCCGTTTCGCTGGGCAGCCGCAATCCCCGCCAGGCGCAGTAGGCGGCCGCGTCGCGGGCGGAGACCTGAACGACGGGATGGTGCGGTTTGTCCCCGATGCCGCTTGCCGGGCCGAAGGGATGGCGCCAGTCGGCGTCTGCGACGCGACGCCAGGATCCGTCCCACACGTATCCGAATCCGCGGCGCTCAGGGTCCGTGACGTGGTCCGTCGCCTCCACGAAGCTTTGGAACTGCCGGTTGGTCACCTCGTGGCGCATCATCCGGAAGGCTGCGACTTCGGCCTGGCGCGGCGTCTCGTCCGGCTCTCCCGCGCTGTCGCCCATCACGAACGTGCCGCCGGGAATTTCGACCAGCTCCGATGCTTCGCGATTCTGCTGCCCGGCCGCGCCGGACGCACCCGCGATCACCGCCAAGCAGGCGATCCAGGCAATGGGAACAACCGTGCGTCGGCTCGCGCTGCGCGCCATGTCGGCGGCCCTCCTGCCGGTTCTTGGCCGCCCGAGTCTACTAGGCCGCTTTCAGCCCCGCAAAAGCGCCTACGGCGCCGGCGCGGCGGACCAGAGGGTGAGCGCCGGCACGTAGGTGACGAGCAGTACGACGGCGACCAGAACGAGGAAGAAGGGCACGATGGCGCGGACGATCTCTGTCACCGGGCGCTCGAAGCGGTAGGCGGAGAGGAAGAGATTGATGCCGACGGGCGGCGTGAGGTAGCCGAGCTCGAGGTTTGCCAGGAAGATGACGCCCAGATGCAGGGGATGCACGCCGAAGGCGGCGCTGATCGGCAGGATAAGCGGAACCACCACGACGATGGCCGAGTAGATGTCCATCATGCAGCCGACGGCCAGCAGGAACAGGTTCAGCAGCAGGAGGAAGGTCAGCCGCGACTCTACCGCCTCGCCGACCCAGGCAGCGGCGAGCTGCGGAATCTCCGCGTCGACCAGATAGTTGGTGAGGCCCATCGCGACTGCGAGGATGATGAAAATTCCTCCCACCAGCGCCGAGCAATTGAGCAGGACCGCCGGCAGCTTGCGCAGCGTATGGCCCGGCCCGGCCATGGCGATTTCCACCACCAGAACGTAGACCGCCACGATCGCGGCGGCCTCGACCAGGGTGGCGATGCCGCCGAAGATCGAGCCGAGAGCAACGAATGGGACGAGCAGGTCCCACTTCGCCTGCCAGGTCGCGGCGAGCGCCGCGCGGGCATTGAACGGCAAGCGGACCACCTTTTTGCGCACGCCCACGGCGGCGCCGTAGAGACTGAGCGCTGCGATCATCACGAGACCCGGTATCAGGGCCGCCACGAAGAGATCGATGATCGAGACATGGGCGACCACGCCGTAGAGAATGATCGCCAGGCTTGGCGGCAGCAGCAGCCCGATGGAGCCCGTCGAGGTTACCAGCCCGAGCGAAAAGCTCTCCCCGTATCCGTGCTTTATCAGTGTGGGCAGCAGCAATCCGCCAAGCGCCAGGATGGTGACGCCGGAGGCGCCCGTGAAGGCGGTGAAGAACCCGAAGAGCAGGCAGGTCACGACCGCCAGGCCGCCGGGCAGCCACCCGAAAAGCGCGTCGAAAACGCGGACCAGCCGCTCGCCCGCCGTGCCCTCGGTCAGGATGAATCCCGTCAGGGCGAACAGCGGAATGGCGGGAACCGCCGGGGAGGAGACGAGACGGTACGCCTCGACATGGATCGCCGCGGCGGGCACGTCGGCGGCGGTGAACAGGATGACGGCCGCGCCGCCCAGCAAAACGAAAATGGGCGCGCCTAGAACGAAGGCGGCGAAAAGGCCGACAAGCGCCACGGCGACGAAAACGCCGTCCAGCGGGACCAGGCCGTAGAACACCGTCGCCGCCAGCGCGATGCCCAGCGCCGCCGCCGCCTTTTCCGCGAGACCGCGCCCGTGGCTGATGAACCGCAGCGTGACCACTGCGAATGCCAAGGGGAAAATGCACTCCACCACCCAGATCGGCAGGCCGCCCACGGTCACCTGACTCCAGGTTTCCTGTACGACGAAATCCACCGCGCCCCAGGTCAGGCCTGCGCCCACCGCCGTGCAGATCATGGCGACGAGGGGACCGATGCGCGCCTTGAAGCGGTCGGGCAGGTGGTCGAAGGCGGCTGATATTCGCAGATGCCGGTCACGCCGGCTTGCCAGCATCGCGCCGAGGAACCCGACCCAGAGGGTCATGTTGACCCGGATTGCGCTCGCCCCCGGTATGCCGACGTCGACGAAGTTGCGCAGCAGCAGCTCGACGACCGGCAATGCGGCCATGCAGAGAAGGAAAGCGGCCGCGGCCAGGGATTCGGCACGCAGGAGCCAGTCGAGAATCCCGCGGCTGGCAGCGACTGGTGTCATCTCATTGCTGGGACAGGCGCGTGCGGTGCTCGGCCACCAGGCTTTGCATGCGGGCCAGCAGATCCGCCGGCACGTCCTCGCCGACCAGACCGGAGAAGCCTTTCTCAACGCCCGCGCGCCATTGCGCGAGGGCTTCCGGCGGCACTTCGTGGACCTCCAGCCCGTGCGCTTTCATCGCTGCGATGGCCTGCGGCGCGACCGCCCGTATTTTCGATTTGAACTGCGCATTCGCGGCCGCCGCGATCTCCATGAAGCGGCCTCGAAGCTCCTTCGGCACCTTTTGCCACGAGCGCTCGGTCATCACGACCGCGCCCACCATCGGCACCCACGGCATGTCGGTCATGTGATTGGCCAAGGCGAACCACTGGAAGGAAAGCGCCGCGATCGGCGGCACGATGACCGCCTGGATCATGCCGGTCGTCAGCGCAGTGTGAATTTCCGTGGCCGGCGCCGGCACCGGGTTGAAGCCCATGTTCTTCCAGACGTCGATATAGCGGCTGTTGGAGCTCCACATGAACAGGCGCAGCGGCCGCAGGTCCTCGGGCCTGACGACCGGCGTCGTCGTAAAGAGGTGCAGCCAGCCGACATCGCCCCAGGCGAGTGTCCGGAACCCCTGCTCCAGCAGGAGCTCCTCGAACCTCGGCCCCAGTTTGGCCATTACGTAGTCGAGCTCCCCGTAGGTCTCGATGGTCAGGGGCATGTGCAGGACGCTCAGTTGCCGGGCGATCTCCGGCAAGCTGCCGGAGGTCAACATGGCCGCATCAAGCTGGCCAACGCGCATCTTGCGGATGAGGTCGGATTCGTCGCCGGCAATGCCGCCCGGGTAAAGGCGGGTCTTGATAGAGCCGCCGGAAGCCTCTTCCCAGGCGCGCGCCATATTCTGAAGCACCTCGTGCCAGGGCGAGTCTTCGGGTGCGATCGTGGCGATCTTGATTGTTGTGGCCGCCGCCGGCGCCGCCAATAAAAGGGCGACCGTGACAGTTATCGCGCTCAGCGTGTGCAGGGGGCGCATCACGATATTCCTTCGCTGATCGGTGGGCTTGCGTCTTCCGGGGCCTCGAGAAAAAGGTCCGGGATACGCGTGAGCAGCCAGCGCGCGCGGCGCTGCGCCAGGGCATTGGCAAGCCGCTGGTCGGGATAGGTATCGAGTTCTACGGCCAGGGCGGCGGCGACGAGGCGGCGAAATTCCCGCAGGTCCTGCTCGGGCACGGCAACCGCCTCGGCCAGCGCCAGGTACAGCCCGGCGTTGCTTCCCCCGGAAAGTTCGAGTGCCCGCCGGTAGTGGGCCCGGGCCGCCTCGATATCTCCCGCGGGCCGGCTGCCCTCGTAGGAGACCATGAACTGATGAGCCGCACCCTTGTCATAGGTCTCATCGAGTTCGAGCACCCGCTCGACGAGCCCGGCCGCCAGATCGAGCTCCGCGAGCAGCATGAAATCCTGCTTGTCGCTGGAGATAGCGCCGGCCCAGGCCGCCCCGGCCCAATAGAGGAAGTCGGCATCCGCCAAGGTGGTCGCCTCCAAAATGCCGTCCTCGCGCGCCAGATAGCCGGCCGCGAAACCGGGGTGTGCGACCTCGAGCCCCTTCAGCGCATAGTCCCGGCCGCGCAGGAACAATCCCTTGGCGCGCAATCGGAGCTCGTGCGCCGGCTCAAGCGCCTCGGTCCGGTCGGCCTCTTCCTTGAGCATGTAGGCATAGGCGGTGAAGCCTTTGGCCGTGGCCAGGAGCAGGCCGCGGTGCTCGGGTGTGGACTGCAACAGCGATTCATAGGTCTTCAGGCCGAAAGGCAGGGCTTCGCGAACCAGGTCGGGATCCGGATCCGACGCGAAGACGCTTGCCTCGCCACCGGTTACCGCATCCGCCACCAGGTCGACGGCCATCTGCTTGGGCGAACAGCTCAGCAGCATCGAAACCAACAGGACGCCAGCCAGGTGGCGCAGGGTAGAAATGACAATCCTCGAAAGCCTTCGCGGGTGCGGGCGTGTGTCAGCCATGGCATCCTGCTTGCGGACATCCGTCCGCGTATCGTGGGCGGGGCGCGCCACTTTGGCTGCAGCGGCATGAGCGCTGGCGACGCCTCCCGGACGGGAGGAACCGCCGCCATATTTTGCTAACAGATAAATTCGGAAATTAGAGGGGCTTCGGATTTCCAGCTTTGCGGGAAACCTGGCGAGGAGCGAAACAGGAATGGGCGATACCGATCTCTGCTATCTCTCGGCCACAGACGCGCGTGCGGCCTTCAAGGCGCGCAGCCTTTCTCCCGTCGAGGTGATGCAAGCCCTGATTGCCCGGGCCGAGGCTGTGGAGCCGCACATCAACGCCATGCCGATGACGTACTTCGAGCGCGCGATGGATCATGCGCGCGCGGCGGAAAGCCGTTTTATGAGACGCAACGCCCGAATTCGGCCCCTGGAAGGAATTGCCGTCGCGATCAAGGACGAAACCGCGATCAAGGACGAGATCACCACGCAGGGTTCGCTGATACATCGCAACCGCCGCGACGCGGCAGACGACATCGTGGTCGAGCGGCTGAGGCGCGCCGGGGCGATCTTCATCGGCCGCACGGCGGCGCCCGAATTCTCTTGCGTGTCCTTCACGCATTCGCGGCTCTGGGGAGTGACGCGCAACCCCTGGAACCCGGACTACACGCCGGGCGGCTCCTCCGGCGGGGCCGGGGCGTCGCTTGCCGCCGGAACGACGACGCTGGCCAACGGTTCGGATATCGGCGGCTCGATCCGCATTCCCGCCTCGGCCTGCGGGGTGGTGGGCTTCAAACCGCCTTACGGGCGCGTGCCCGAGGCCTGGCCCTACAACCTCGATTTCTACTGCCACGAAGGGCCGATGGCGCGCAGCGTGGGCGACTGCGGGCTGTTCCAGAACGTCATCGCGGGCCCGCATCCGCGCGATATCGCCTCGCTGAAACCCAAGCTGCGGATCCCCGAGGCTTTTGGCGACGTCAAGGGTTGGCGAATCGCCGTCTCGATGGACCTCGGCTACTTCCGGGTGGACGAAGAGGTCAGGCGGAACACCGAAGCCGCGCTCGACGTCTTTCGCGCGCTTGGCGCGACGGTCGAGCCCGTCGATCTCGGCTGGACGGAGGACTG
>JAWVYK010000165.1:0-6395 GCA_033722755.1 Rhodovibrionaceae bacterium
AGCCCATCATGCCAGAGACCTTGGACAGTCTGCGCCAGGATCACCGCAACTTCTCGAGATTGCTCACAATTCTCGAGCAGGAACTGGCCCTGTTCGACCGGGCGGAGCGTCCGGACTACGACATCATCCAGGCGGTCATCGACTATTTCCGTGAATATCCGGAGCGCTGCCACCATCCCAAGGAAGACGTCGTCATGCGGCGCCTGGCCCAGGTCGACCCGGACGCTGCACAAAAGGTGGGCGATCTGGAGAGCGAGCACCAAGAGAACACGCGGCGGGTGGAGAATGCCGCCCAGGCCATCCAAAACGTCCTCAACGAGCAGGAAATTCCCCGCGAGACCGTCGAAAACGTCATACGCAGCTTCATCGCCGATCAGCGCCGGCATATGAGCATGGAGGAGGACCGCTTCTTTCCTGTCGCGCGAGAACGGCTGTCCGACGAGGACTGGGCCGCGGTCGACCGCGAGGCGGTGGAACACGAGGACCCGATTTTCGAGGGAACCGTGGAAGACAGGTTCCGGGAGCTTGCGCAGCGCATTTCCTACTGGGAAGCAGAGGATCAGAGCGCACGCCGTTCGAAATCCTGAACCCGGGCGGCGTTCAATCCCGCTTCAGCCTCGCGGCGATCTCGTCCTTCAGGCTCATCCGACGCTTGCGCATGTCCCGTTCCGCCTCGTCGGAGACCGGCTCGACCCCCGTTTCCGCGCGGTGTATGGCGCGATTTACCCGGTGATACTCGTCGGCCAGCCTGGCGAAGTGTGCATCGCTCTCCTTCAGATCATGGATCTTGTCCCTGTGTTCCGGGAAATCTGCGGCGAGTTCGTGCGGCGTATGCGTCATGCCTGTGCACCTCGGTGCTCGGATTTCAGATAGGCCCGTTTGGCCGGCGCGGATCGCGGCAAAGCTAGCGGCCCACAGTCATCGCTCGCCTTGATGTCGATCAATCCGCTGAGCCCGGCGGCGTTCGCCTTCACGGCTCCTGGAGCGGCCCCACCACCGGCGGCTCTTCGCTGCCGTCGAGGCGCAGCACGTAGCCGCCGCCAGAGGAAACCCAGTTACCCGTGACGGCGGTGATCGTCACCTGGTGCGTCACCAGCACCACCGGCGGACCGTCCACGGGCAAGGCGGCGAGAAACTTGCGCAGCGCCTCGAGATTGGGCTCGCGGTCTTCCGGGCGCTGGTAAAATGAATTGAGCGCCGGCAGCTCCTCCACCGGCCCCAGGTCCAGCAGCTCCGCCGTCTCCCGGCAACGGCACCACTGACTGGTGAAAACCTGCGCCTCGTCGACCCCGGCCTCGCGCAGATAGGCGCCGATCTCGCGCGCCTGCCGCCGTCCCTCGTCATTCAAATTGCGCTGCGTGCTGCACTCACCCAGCTCGAAGTCCGGCGGATCGCCGGTTCCCGGCGCCAGCGCGTGGCGCAGCATGAGGACATAGCCGCCATCGGCCAACTGCGCGGGCGCGACGGGATCGGCGGCGCGCGCGGTCTCCGCCATTAGCCCCATCAATCCCACCGCCAACGACACGGCCGCCCAAAACCTGATCGATCCAGAGATCATCGTCGAACACCTCCTGGCAATCGCTTTTGCGAATGAACTATCGCGAATCCGCCTGCGGACCAGTCGGCCGCTTGAAACGTACGGCCGCGGCACACATCTGCTTTGCGATCAATTTTCGCATTGCCAATCGTAGATTATGGGACCTGTATGAGCGATCAGTCTGTGGCGCTGGACAAGGCCGGCTTTCGCGCCTGGCGGATGCGACTTGTGCAGTTCATCGGACATGCGCGGGTCCAGCAGGCAATCATCGCGCTGATCGTACTCAACGCCATCACCCTGGGGCTGGAGACGAGCCAGCGGGCAATGGATGCCGCCGGCGGGCTGCTGGTTGCCGTGGATCGCACGATCCTCGCCGTCTTCGTGGCGGAAATCCTCATCAAGCTGGTCGCCTACGGGCGCGGTTTCTGGCGGGACCCCTGGAATCTCTTCGACACGCTCGTCATCGGTCTCGCCTTGGCCCCGGCGACTGGCAACCTGTCGGTGCTGCGCGCGCTCAGGGTGCTGCGCGTGCTGCGCCTCGTCTCGGTGATCCCGTCGATGCGCCGGGTCGTCAGCGCCTTGATGAGCGCGCTGCCCGGAATGGGCTCGATCATCGCGCTCCTGGCGCTGATTTTCTACGTCTTCTCCGTCATGGCCACCAAGCTGTTCGGTGCAAGCTTTCCAGAGTGGTTCGGCACCATCGGCAGATCCGCCTACTCGCTGTTCCAGATTATGACGCTGGAAAGCTGGTCGATGGGAATCGTGCGCCCGGTCATGGAAACCCATCCCTTCGCCTGGGCGTTCTTCGTGCCCTTCATTCTCATTACCAGCTTCGCCGTGCTGAACCTCTTCATCGGCATCATCGTCGACGCCATGCAAAGCCAGCACCGCGAGGAAAGCGCCGGCATCCGCGAAGCTGCGCATGAGGACGCCACTGAGATTATACATGAAATCAGGGCGCTACGGTCTGAAGTTCAGAAATTATCGCAGCACCGCCAAAGCCCTGAATAGCTGCTCCACCGTCATCCCGACAAAGCCGCCAGACGTTCCTGCGCCTCGCGGGCAATGCGTCGGGTGAGGTCGGCCGCCCCCTCGCCTTCGCGGCACAGGCCGACCGATTGCCCGGCCCAGAGCGAGGTGAAGTCGGACGAGCCTGCTTCCAGCGCCGCATGACGCAATGGCCCGAGCGCCTGCGCCGCCAGCGGGAATTGCGGGGCATCCGGCGATATAGGCCCCAGCTCCCGTACCAGCCGGTTGACGATGCCCCGCGCCGGGCGGCCGGTGAAAACGTTGGTCAGCACCGTCTCCTCGCCGCTGGCCTCCGCCAGCGCCGCGCGATGCAGGTCGCCGGTATCGGCCTCGGGCGTGAGCAAATAGGCGGTGCCGATCTGCACGCCCGAAGCGCCGAGGGCGAAGGCGGCGGCCATGGTGCGTCCATCCGCGATGCCGCCGGCGGCGATCACCGGCGTTTCGACGGTCTCGACGATCTGCGGGACCAGCGCGAAGGTGCCCACCTGCGCGGCGACGCTATCCTCGATGAACATGCCGCGGTGACCGCCGGCCTCCGCGCCCTGGGCGATGATGGCGTCGCAGCCGCGCCCGGCCAGCCAGCGCGCCTCGCGCGCGGAAGTGGCCGAAGACAGCACCTTGGCCCCCGTCGCCTTGACCCGATCGAGCAAGGCCGGCTCCGGCAGACCGAAATGAAAGCTGACGGCCGCCGGCCGCAGGTCTTCCACGGCCTCGCAGGCGACCGCATCGAAGGGGTTGCGCGACGGTCCCTGAGGAATCGCCTCCGTATCCAGGTCGAATTCCGCGTAGTAGTGGCCCAGCCGTTCGCGCCAGAGCTTCTCGACCGTCTCGTCGGGCTGCGGCGTCTCGTGACAGAAGAAGTTCAGATTGACGGGTCGATCCGTGCGCTGACGGATGGCGGCCACCTGCTCGCGGATCCCGTCCGCATCGAGCATGGCGCAGGGCAGCGAACCGAGGCCGCCCGCCTCGGCCACTGCGATGGCGAGCTCGGCCGAGCCGCTGCCCGCCATGGGCGCCTGGACAATTGGAAGCTCGATGCCCAACAGGTCGGTCAACCGGTTGTCTGGCCACATTGGCGCGTCCCCTCCGCTTTCCGATCCCGGCCGGCGCAAGGCTGGCGAGGCGAGCGCGGCGGGAGCCGCCGCCACTCTACTCCGGCGCGGGCATCTCGTTCCAGATGTCGCGGTGCAGCCGCCACGCGCCGTCGCCGGTCTTTTGCCAGACGACGATATACTTGCCGTGCGCGGCCGACTTCCCCTCCTCCGTTTCAATCGTGCCGACGAAGGTGCTTGTCTCGTAGGCCGTGTCGCCCACGATGACGATTTCCATCGGCTGCAGATCGAGCGCGACGAAGCCGCTGTCCAGCGCGCCCTGCCACATCTCTTCGATGGCCGCGCGGCCGCGCACGAAGCCGCCGCCCGGCGGCAATACCGCGGCATCCTCGGTATAAAGCGCAGCGACAGCCGCGGCATCGCCGGCGTTGAAAGCTTTCTCGAAATCCTCCAGCACGCCGCGAATGGCGTCTTCCCCTGCGAAGGCCGGGGTCGCCAGGAATAGCGATAGGCCGAAAACGGCTGATTTCGGAATCATGGGTGGGCTCCCTCTCCTATACGGGGGACGCCCCCACCAATCCCGGCATCAATATAACGGGTCCGTAGGTTCTGAGAAGCCTGAGAAAATCGCTGAGTGAATTCGGCGGCTTCCGGTTCGCGCGCGTGCTCAAGCCTCGGCCATATCGTTCGTCTCGCTGAGATCGCTGGTCTCGGCGAAGACCACCTCGCGCGCCGAGTGCGCCTTGCGCACCAGTTCGGCCGCGCGCAGGGCGTCCTCCCAGGAGGAAAACACGGGATTGCGCGGCTCGAAGGCCGGGTTCTCGCCGCCCTCGAAGACCGCGAACAGCCGGTAGCCATCGTCTTCCCGGCGGATCTCGATGCGGTTGTCCATGCGCGCGATGGGCCCGATGACGAACAGGCGCTCCACCTGGTGCTCGGCCCCGGCGAAGAGTTCGTCCTTGTAGACCTCGGTTTCGCGAATTTGCGCGTTGTAGTGGCCGGCAATGCGGCGAAACAGCGCCTCGGAGGCGTCGTTGCCCGGGGCGATCGTGGTCTCGATGTAGTTCACCTGGGCGCAGTCTTCGCGGGTCATCAGCTCTTCCAGCATGCCGCTGGCGATACCCAGGCCCTGATACTGCTCGCGCACGTTGACCTGCCAGACAAAGAGGCGCCGGTTGTCCTGCGGCAGGGGATAGGCGGTTACCATGCCCGCGATCTCGCCGTCGACCTCGGCCACGACGCTCGTGGCGGCGAAGTTGCGGCAGACCATGAAGTAGGCATAGGCCGAATTGGCATCGAGCGCCGCTGCCTCGTCGACCATCTCCCAGATTGCGGCGCCGTCTTCCAGCGAGGGGGAACGATAGACGATTTCAGTCACGAGCGAAGCTCCTCGGTCTCGGGGTCTCTTCCAGTGCGGATGGCTGCGTAGCGCGTTGCGGCATTCTTCCTCGCAGACGCTGGCGAACTGCCCGGCGGTCATGTCGCGCTAGCAAAAGAAAACGGCCCCTTCGCGGAAGCGGTTCCCTTGAGGCGGCGTCTTCCGGCATCCTCTCGCATCTTAGATGGGAGAGATCCCTTTGCGGCGCAACATCAAATCGGCGATACACTCATGATCGAAGCGCTGAAACGGTTGTGGAGCGGCGATCTGCCGCTCGACCAGGCTTTCTGGACCTGGGCCGTCCTGGGCGGCCTGCTGGTCAACATTGCCACGAGCGGCCTGTTCCTGGCGCTGATGGCACAAGACCTGCCGATACTGGCCCTTATCGGCGGCTATGGACTCTCGGTGCCTTACAACGTCGTCGCCATGGTCGGCGTCTGGCGCGCGGCCGACCGTCACCAGGGCGACCGCCAGTGGGCCGAGACGGCGCGCGTCGTCACGCTCGTCGGCCTGTTGCTGCTGACCGTGACCTGACGGTCGCCGAAGGGCAGCGCCGACCGATCATCGAATGCAACAAGAAACCCCGCCAAGCCACGGACCTGACGGGGGTTTTAGAAACTGGTAGCGGGGGAGGGATTTGAACCCCCGACACATGGATTATGATTCCACTGCTCTAACCAACTGAGCTACCCCGCCCCGAATGCATGGCCGCGTCGCGCGCTGTGCCGCGGAGGCGTAGTTAAGACGCCGGGCCCGGGCTGTCAAGCTGTCCCCGCGTGCCTGTCGCCGGTTTCGTGTTTCGGGTCGCTCGGCGGTCAGGCGGCGTGCGGCCGGTTGCCGATGCCCATGGCCTCGCGGTAAAGGCCGGCGTAGTCCTCGGCGCTGGGCGTGCGCGGGTTCGTCGCGTGGCAGTGATCCAGAAGCGCAGCCTCCACCAGCGCGGGGATCATATCCTCCGCCGCGCCCATTTCGCGCAGGTCGGCCGGCAGGCCGAGCCGCCGATTCAGCGCCTCGATTTCGGCGGCGAGGTCCGCATCTCCGGCAAGGCCCAGCGCGGTGCGCAGCCGGTCGTACTTGTCCCTGCCCTCGCGGTCTTGCACATGGCCGGCGTTGAAGCGCAGCACCGCCGGCAGGATGACGGCGTTGAGCGTGCCGTGGTGCATCACCGGTTCGCGCAGAGCGCCCAGCGGATGCGACATGGCGTGCACCGCACCCAGGCCCTTCTGGAATGTCATGCCGCCCTGCATGGAGGCCATCATCATCTGCCAGCGTGCCTCGGCATTGCCGGGCTCGGCCACGGCCCGCCCGATCCAGCGCCAGGCCCGCGCCGCGCCGTCCAGCGCGATTCCATCGGCCGGCGGGTTCTCCCTGGGCGAAAGGAAGGTCTCGATGCAGTGCG
>JAWVYK010000166.1:0-6387 GCA_033722755.1 Rhodovibrionaceae bacterium
GCGCTGGAAGCCGCGCTTCTTCTGGGCCTGGCGCCCGGGGCCCAGGCCGTCGCCCTGAAGATCTTGGGTGCGGTGCTGATGGCGATGGCGGCGGTGCTTATCCTGCAGAACCGCCAAGGCGTGGCGCAGGTGCTGCGCGGACGCAAGGAGGGCACGCTGTCCGCCCTGCGCGCCAGGCTGGCCGATTTCTGGCACCTGCTTGCCGGGGCCTACATCATCGCCTTCTATCTGGTTTGGGCGCTGGAAGTGCCCGGCGGGTTCGAGTTCCTTGCCCAGGCGACGGCCCTGACCGTCGTGGTATTCGCCGTCGCGCGCCTGGTTTACGTCGCCGTCGTCCGGGTTTTCGACCGCGGCTTTCGTCTAACCTAGGAGTTGCTGGTCCGCTTTCCTATGCTGGAGGCGCGCGCAATCCGGTCCCTGCCGGCGATGCGCCGGGCCGTGCAGATCGTAATCCTGGCGTTCACCGTGCTCGCACTGATGGAGGTTTGGGGCCTCGGCGCGTTTGGATGGCTCGCCTCGGACTTCGGGCGGGCGCTTGGCGGGCGAATTCTGACGATTGTGCTCATCGTCGTGCTCGCGCTGGTCTTCTGGGAGATCGTCAGCGCATTCATCGAGCGCTTCCTGCGTCAGCGCAGCTCCTCGGACGGCACCTCCAGCGCCCGGCTGCTCACGCTTCTGCCGCTCATTCGCAATGTCGTTCGCCTGGCGCTCGCCGTTCTCGTGACCTTGATCGTGCTCTCCGAGCTTGGCATCGACATCGGCCCGCTGCTCGCCGGCGCCGGCGTCGTCGGCCTGGCCATCGGTTTCGGAGCCCAGACGCTGGTCAAGGACGTGATCACCGGCGTCTTCATCCTGGTGGAAGACGCCATGTCGGTCGGCGACTGGGTCGATGTCGGCGGGGTTTCCGGCGGCGTCGAGAGCATGACCATACGCTCCGTCAAGCTGCGCGATCTCAACGGCGTCGTTCATGTGATTCCCTTCGGCGAGATCGCCAAGGTGACCAACATGAACCGCGAATTCGGCTATGCCCTGATGGACATCGGCGTGGCCTACCGCGAGGACGTGGACGAGGTGAGCGAGGTGCTGAAGACGATCGGCGAGGAGATCAAGGAGGACGAAACCTTTGGCCCGCTCATCGAAGGGGATCTCGAGGTTTTCGGTTTGCAGAACCTGGGCGATTCGGCCGTCGAGATCCGCGTGCGCCTGAAAACGAAGCCGCTGCGCCAATGGGGCGTGCGGCGCGAGTTCCTGCGGCGGACCAAGAAGCGCTTCGACGAGCTCGGCATCGAGATTCCGTTCCCGCACCAGACGCTCTACTTCGGCGAGGACAAGAAGGGCGGCGCGCCGCCCGCGCATGTGCGCGTCGAGCAGGCGGTGCAGAAAGGCGGAAAGGGCCAGGGCGGAAAGAAGCGCTCCGGCGGATCGTCGGAAAAGACGCAGCGTGACGAGCCCAAAGAGGAAGAGGAGCCGCTGGAGCAGGACCCGGACGAGAACCCGAAGCCCGGCGATCTGATGTAGCCGGCGATTGAGGCCGGACGCCGCCTGCGCCTACCGCAGGCCGACGGGCCCCAGGGCCTCCTCCTCCAGGGTGGCGAGTTCCTCCTCGCTTTCGATGTCGAGGATCTTCAGCGCGAGATCGAGCGCGAAGCCCTGACGGCCCAGCGCGGCAAGGTCGCGCTCCCGATTGGCGGCGCGCGAGCCGGTGTCGGTGCGATAGGGACCGATGCGCCGCCGGCGGGCGTAGTTCAGCGCCGCCGCCAGGTCCGGCTCGCGGCAGTCCCGTTCCAGCTCTTTGAACGCGTGGTCGATATGGTCCTCGCCGACGCCTTCCTGGGCCAGCTTGAGGCGCGCCATGCGGCCCGACGCGCCGCGTCGGTTCAGGCTGCGCGCCCGCGATTCCGCGTAAAGCCGGTCGTCCAGCAGGCCATTGCGCTGCAGCTTTGCGACGATGTCGCGGACCTGCTGGGCACCTTCCTGCGCGTCGGTGCCGTGCGCCCTGGCCGAGCGGTGGACCTTGCGCATGAGCACCCGCTCCAGGTTCGCGGCGGAGCTTGCATAGCGCTGCAGGTAGAACAGCGCGGCATTCTCCAGATATTTCGGCGTCGCCTTGCGCGGGCCGCGGCGGTTGCTCCCGCCACTGGACGTGTTCGGGCCGTTGGAGGTGTCCTGGACCATGACGGCTGCAAGTCTGGCATGCGCCCCCGCGTCGCGCCAATGGCTTGCGTCGGCCCCTTGCGGGCTCTATGTCAACGGCCATGACCTCGATCATCGACGAACGGCCTGCGGAGCACGCGCCGCCAAAGCCGCGCAGTCTGGGCCGCATCAACTGGCTCGGCTTCTGGACGCTCTACCTGAAGGAAGTGCGCCGCTTCATGAACGTGGCCACGCAGACCGTGCTGGCTCCGGTCGTCACGACGCTGCTGTTCCTGGCCATCTTCACACTGGCGCTGGGCCGCGCGGCGCCGGAGGTGGGCGGCGTCAGCTACGCCCAGTTCCTTGCGCCCGGGCTGGTCATGATGTCGATGATCCAGAACGCCTTCGCCAACACCTCCTCGTCGATTCTGATCTCCAAGGTGCAGGGCAACATCGTCGACGTGCTGATGCCGCCGCTGAACGCGGCGGAGTTGACCATGGCCTATGCGCTGGGCGGGGTGACGCGGGGACTCGTCGTCGGGCTTTCCGTGGCGCTGGCCATGTGGATTTTCGTGCCCATGCAGGTGCACGACCCGCTGGCCATCCTGTTCTTCGCCGTCAGCGCCTCGCTGATGCTCTCGCTGATCGGCCTGATCGGCGGCATCTGGGCCGACAAGTTCGACCACATCGCCGCCGTCCAGAACTTCGCCGTGATGCCGCTCAGCTTTCTCTCCGGCACCTTCTATTCCATCGACCGGCTGCCGGAGAACTGGCGTTTCGTCGCCGACTTCAACCCCTTCTTCTACAACATCGACGGTCTGCGCTACGGCTTCATCGGCCACGCCGACGGCTCGCTTCTCATCGGCGTGGGCGTCTCGATCGCCATCAACGCATTCCTGCTGGCGGTCGCCTACCTGATCGTCGCGCGCGGCTATAAGCTGAAGGCGTGAGCGGGCGATGAGCGGCGCCGCACCCCGCCCGGCCGGGCTGGACGATGCGAGCGCCGCACCGACGCCGCGAATCCTGCGCACGCCCAACTGGGTGGGCGTGAAGACGCTCTACCGCCGGCAGCTGACGGCCTTCTTGCGCTTTGGCCTGGAATCGATCGGCGGGCCGCTGGTCTCCAGCCTGCTGTTCCTGGCGGTCTTCGTGCTCGCCCTGGCGGGCCGGGAGGAGATGCTTCCCGGCATCGGCGTCGCCGAGTTCGTGGCGCCCGGGCTCGTCGCCTTCGCGCTGGCCCACAGCGCCTTCGACATGGGCGCCTTTCCGGTTCTGCACGACAAGCTGGAGGGCATGATCCAGGACGTGGCGATGGCGCCGCTGTCGGCGCTGGAGATCGTCGCCGGATACGTGCTGGCCGCCGCGACGGCGGCGCTTTTGAACGCGGCGGCGATACTGGCGGTGGTCGCGCTCTTTGTGCCGCTGGCCTTCGCGTCAATCCTGCAGGCGCTGCTGTTCGCGGGGCTGCTGGCGCTGCTGTTCGCACTGCTCGGCATGCTGATCGGCCTGTGGGCCGACAAGTGGGACCACTACAGCGCGGCGGAAACCTTCCTGATCATGCCGCTGGGTCTGCTTTCCGGCACCTTCTTCTCCATCGCCACCCTGCCCGAGACGGGCCAGGCGCTGATGCGCGCCAACCCGGTCTTCTACGGCATCGACGGCTTTCGCGCCGGCATCCTCGGCGTCTCGGAGAGCGAGGCCTGGCTGGGCGCTGTCCTGCTGGCCGTCCTGGAGATCGCCCTCGTGCTGGTTTTGTGGCGCCTGGTGGCGCGCGGCTACAAGATCCGCGCCTGAGGCACGCGCGTTCGGTTGACAGGCTGCGGGCTTGGCGGAATAGTCTCGAACTTTCCGGCCGGGGCCGCCGCCGCCAGTGGCGCGCCTGCGGCCGCCAAGCTTGTCTTTGACGGAGATGACGCCCCGTGACTTCGGCCCTTATGCCGACCTACGCGCGCGCAGACCTCACCTTCGAGCGGGGCGAGGGCGCGTGGCTCGTCACCGCTGATGGCGAACGCTATCTGGATTTCGCCAGCGGCATCGCGGTCACCGCGCTGGGCCACGCCCACCCGCATCTCGTGCGCGCCCTGACGGAACAGGCGCAGAAGCTCTGGCATACCTCCAACCTGTTCCGCATCCCGGCAGGCGAACGATTGGCCGAGCGTCTGACGCAGGCGACCTTCGCCGACCTGGTTTTCTTCTGCAATTCCGGCGTGGAGGCGATCGAGGGCGGCCTGAAGCTCGTACGCAAGTATCACGACGAGACGGGCAACCCGCAACGCTGGCGGGTGATCACCTGCGGCGGCGCGTTCCACGGACGCTCGCTCACCGCGATCTCGGCGGCGGCGAACCCGAAGCACATGGCCGGTTTCGACCCCGCCGTGCCGGGCTTTGACAACGTCGCCTTCGGCAACCTGAACGAGCTTCGCGCCGCAATCACCGAGGAGACGGCCGCCGTGCTTGTCGAGCCCGTGCAGGGCGAAGGCGGCATCCGGCCCGCGGCCCTGGACTACCTGCGCGCGCTGCGCCAGGTCTGCGACGAGTACGGCCTGCTGCTCTTCTTCGACGAAATCCAGTGCGGCATGGGGCGCACCGGCAAGCTCTTCGCGCACGAGTGGGCGGGTGTGGCGCCGGACGTGATGGCGGTGGCGAAGGGCATTGGCGGCGGATTCCCGATGGGCGCGTTTCTCGCCACCGAAGCCGCCGGCAAATACATGACGCCGGGCACCCACGGCAGCACCTACGGCGGCAATCCGCTGGCCATGGCCGTGGGCAACGCCATGCTCGACGTGGTGCTGGACGACGGCTTCCTCGAAGAGGTGGACCGCAAGGCCCGGCGCCTCTGGGACCAGCTTCAGGCGGTCGTGGGCCGGCACCCGCAGGTCTTCGCCGAGGTGCGCGGGGCGGGGCTCATGCTGGGCCTGAAATGCGTCGTCGCCAATACCGAGGTCGTCGCCGGCCTGCGCGAAGAAGGCCTGCTGAGCGTCGGGGCGGGCGACAACGTGGTGCGCCTCCTGCCGCCGCTCATCCTCAGCGACGAGGAGGCGGACATCGCCATCGACACGCTGGAGCGATTCGCGGCGCGCCGCGCCGAGGCCGCCTGAACCCGCCTGCGGACGCAGCGCACAGGAAAGACCACTCATGACCAGCGCCCAAGAGTCGCGTTTCGCGGCGCCCAGACACTTTCTCGATCTCGACCGGCTCGACTCCGGCACGCTGCGCGCCATCCTGGACCTCGGCACGGCCTACAAGCGGGGGCAGCCGCCGGCCGGCCTGGAAAAGCCGCTGGCCGACAAGACGGTGGCGCTCATCTTCGAGAAGCCCTCGACGCGCACCCGCGTCTCCTTCGAACGCGGCGTCTGGCAGCTCGGCGGGCAGGCAATCGTGCTCGAACCCTCGGGCACGCAGCTTGGCCGCGGCGAGACCGTGGCGGATACCGCGCGCGTCCTCTCGCGCTACGTCGACGCCATCATGCTGCGCACGACCAAGGAGGAGAAGCTGCTGGAGATGGCGGAGTTCGCCAGCGTGCCCGTGATCAACGGCCTGACCGACCGGACGCACCCCTGCCAGCTCATGGCCGACGTGATGACGGTGGAGGAGCACCGCGGCCCCATCGCCGGCAAGGTCGTCGCCTGGGTCGGCGACGGCAACAACATGGCGAGCTCGTGGCTGCACGCCGCCGCGCGCTTCGGCTTTGTGCTGCGCCTGGCCTGTCCGCCGGAGCTCAACCCGCCGGAGGACGTGGTCGACTGGGCCCGCAGCGAAGGCGCCGAGGTCGTGGTCACCGACGACGTGGCCGCGGCCGTGGCGGGCGCGGAGGCCGTGGTCACCGACACCTGGGTTTCCATGGGCGACGACGTCGGCGATTCCGTGCGCCGCGCCGGCCTGCTGACGCCCTATCAGGTGGACGAGCGCGTCATGGCGCAGGCCGCCAAGGGCGCCATCTTCATGCACTGCCTGCCGGCCTACCGCGGCAAGGAGGTGACCGCCGGCGTCATGGACGGCCCGCAGTCGGCCGTCTGGGACGAGGCGGAGAACCGCCTGCACGCGCAGAAAGGCATCCTCGCCTGGTGCCTCCGTTAGCCTTCCCAGAGGGGCGCGCCGGTTCCCTCCCGTCTTTCCGCCCCGCCGTTATCCCGTCGGACGCGCCGTCGACGGGGTGCTCGGTCCCGTCACGCGCAGGTGGGCCAAACGGGCCCTTGCCCACCGCGGCGAGCGAGCGGTGCTGGCGGGCTTCGCGCAGGTCCGGACGGAGGAAGC
>JAWVYK010000167.1:0-6374 GCA_033722755.1 Rhodovibrionaceae bacterium
GACAACCGCCGCCGCGCCGAGCTCGGACTGCCGCCGGTCAAGCTGCGAATTGGCGTGCACAGCGGCCCTGCGGTGGTGGGCAACGTCGGCGCGCCCAGCCGCGTCAACTACACGCTCATCGGCGAAACCGTGAATGCCGCCGAGCGCCTGCAGACCTTTGGCAAGGAGCTGTACAAGGGCGCCTCGGAGGTCACCGTGCTGGTGAGCGGGGCAACCGTTGAGCTGGCCGCCGGGCAAGGCGGCGAGGACATCGCGGACAGCTGCACGGACACCGGAGAGCACGTATTGCGCGGCCTCTCCGCGCCGATGCGGGTCTACCGGCTCGGGGTCTGAGCCGTCGATCAGGCCTCCAGGGTCTCGACCACCTCTCCTTCGGGCAGGATCAGGGCCGCAAGCACCGGCCCGCCGCGTCCGGCATCGGCGTCGAGTGTCAGGGTATGGGCCGTCTCGACCAGCCCGGGATGACGCGGCGCGTAGCCGCGGATCACGCGCTTGAAGCCTTCGTAGGGCTCCTCCATGCGCGAGAAGGCGCCGCTCGACCACCAGAAGGAATCTTTCTGGCTGTCCAGCGGACGCGTGGGGTCCAGCCCGGCATTGACGAAGAGCAGCGTGCGCTCCTGGGTAAAGGCGGCGCGGCGCAGCCCGGAAATGATCTGGTAATGGCCGGGACGGTCCTGCATGGCCTTGCGCAAGGCGCCGGTCCAGCGCGTGAGCTGCATCGTGCCGGCCCCGGCCGCGCGGCGCGCCCCTTCGGGCGTCTCGCCGTAGGCCGCAATGCTGGCGTCCAGACCTTGCTCCAGCATCCACTCGAGAACGCCGCGCGGGTCGGAGGCGAACTGCAGCTGCAGCAGCTTCTGCCACATCTCCTCCTGCCCGCCGCGCAGATAGGCCATGTCGCAGGCGAAGCTTTCGGAACGGGCAAGGAACAACCTGCGGAAGCGGAGAAGCTCGTCCAGTACGCCGCCGGCATCCGGGCCGCGGCCGATCAGATTGCCGCAGTAGACGACTCTGTCGCCCGGCTCCAACGCGTCTTCGATTCGCCGGTGCAGGCCCTGCAGCCTCTCGGCCTCGCCATGGATCGAGCCGATCGCCCAGACGCGCCGCGCCTTCTTTAGCACCGCGAAATGCTTATGGTCGGTGCGCTGCTCGGCCATGGCTCCAGTCAAATCATGAAAAGAGGTCAATTACGGAAATGGAATGCATTCCAGATGGCGGAGCCCCGGCCGATCCGCAAGGGCGTTTATCGGAGGCTTATCGGGTAGATGAAATGCGGCCCCGGGACCTCCGCCGGCATTTGGAAGATGGAAAAGAAAGGGCCCGGGCGCGGCTTGTCCAATATCGAAAAGCGCACCCAGGCCCTTGCGGTTCATGCTGTGCTTCGGCCCCGCCGGATCAGGCGGCCCGCAGCACCTCCTCGAGCTTTTCCGCCGCGCGCTCCTCGTCGATCTTCTCCATGGCGGCGAACTCGCGCGCCAGGCGCTCCAGCGCGGCCTGATACATCTGGCGCTCCGAATAGGACTGCTCCGGCTGGTCGTCGGCGCGGTAGAGGTCGCGCACGACCTCCGCGATGGAGACGGGATCGCCCGAGTTGATCTTGGCCTCGTACTCCTGCGCCCGGCGGCTCCACATGGTGCGTTTGGCGCGGCTGCGGCCCTTCAGGGTGGCCAGCGCGGTATCCATCACCTTGCGCGTCGACAGCTTGCGCAGACCGGATTTCTTCGCCTTGTTGACCGGCACGCGCAGGGTCATGCGATCCTGCTCGAACTTGATGACGATGAGGTCGAGCTTGAAGCCGGAGATCTCTTCCTGCTCGATGCCCATCACCCGACCGACGCCGTGGGTGGGGTAGACCACGTAATCGCCCTTGTCGAAAGCCGAATCCTTCGTAGCCGTCGCTGTAGACATTGGTGTTTTTGCTCCGTCCGTCGCTGCGCCAGCCGGTGTTTCGAACCCATCCACTGTCCGCAAGCAACTGAGCGCTCGCGCACGGACTTAAAGGTCAGAAAGATGCGCCGCGTGTTCCACTGGTCCCCGCGACGCCGCAGTCCGCCTTTCAGAACGTCAAGCTTTCCGCAATCGACCCGCTTCCGTCAGTGGCGATCGGCCATCGCCCGAGGGGTTACGGAAGTCTTACGACCCGTTGCGGCCTTTCCGGCAATCGTGTAAACGCCCCGCAGACCCCGGCTGGCGAGAGGTTGCGGGCCGTTCTCTGGATCACACCGGATGACGGGCAGGATCGAATCTCAGCGGCAAGTTTCGACCCAAAGCCCATATGAAGAACGCCCTGCTATGGTTAGGGCAGTATATATTACTCTTCCATGTCAATCAAGTGTTGCGGCGCAACAAGAACGCGCCCAAGACTCTCAAATAGTTAGAAATTGCGCATATGAGTCCGGGCCTGAAAGCGCCGGTAGCCGGCGCTCTTCGGGAGTCGCCGCCCGGTAGCGGGAAAACTTATTGCACTGCGGGAACAGCGACCGAACGAAGCGCGCACGTTGTGAAAACGAGAGTCAGTCGCAATGCTGTCCGCGGGCTGCGAGATTTCGGCCGATTCGAGTCCGCTCAACCGGTGTTGCCGGGATTGCTGGTGAAATATTTCTCGTACTTGTTCTCTTCGCTGCGGTGCTCGTCTGCATCGGCCGGCGGCTCGCCCTTGCGGGTGATGTTCGGCCAAGTGTTCGAGTACTGGGTGTTGAGCTCCAGCCAGTCGTCGGCCTCCGGGTCGGTGTCCGGGATGATCGCTTCCGGCGGGCACTCCGGCTCGCAGACGCCGCAATCGATGCATTCATCCGGGTGGATGACCAGCATGTTCTCGCCCTCGTAGAAACAGTCCACGGGGCAGACCTCAACGCAGTCCATGTACTTGCACCGGATGCAGGCTTCGGTGACGACGTAGGTCATGGCGTTCTTTGTGCTCCTGTTGTCGGCGGCGCGTCGATGCGCCCCTGCTTTATCCCTCCAGGCCGAGCCTTTGCAAGGCGCGCTTTCGCGCCTCTCCGCTTTCCCGGTCGCTGACGAAGATCAGCCCGGCGGTGCGGCGCATGAGGTTCGCCTCGTAATCGTGCAGCTCGCCGTCCGCGTAGGCGACCTCCCACAGCATTTCCATCAGCTCGATGCGCTCCTCGTGCTCGAAGCGGTCCTTCACCACCCGGGTGAAGGAAAACAGCTGGTGGGTGCGCCCAATCTCGGCTTCGGCGGCGGCGATCAGCTGCTCGGCCGCCTCCTCGTCCAATTCGAAGCGCCGCTTCAGCAGGCGGGCGATGGCCGCGCGCTCGCCGGCGTCGAACTCGTGGTCCAGCGAGGCGACCTCGACCAGCAGGCACGCCGTGGCCAGCTGAAGCTCGTCCAATCCTTTGCGGTGGTCCGCCTCGCTCAACGGCTCACGCCCGGAGAACAGGCTTTTCAAGCGCTCCATCATGGCTTTGCGTATCACTTTCGCCGAGAAACTGGCAACCCCAGGCATATTGCGGTTTTGCAGGGCTTGTCCAGGCCCGCGCGGGCGTTTAGTTGTGCCCATCGCCCGCCCGCCGTCACAATCTCCGGAGCGTCCGACCCATGGACCCGCGCCTTTACGCCCCCGCCACGCAGCGCAACCGCCAGCCGATCCTCGACGTGCTCTCGCGCGTGCTGCCGGCCAGCGGCACGGTCCTGGAAATCGCCTCGGGCACCGGCGAGCATGCGGTCTGGTTCGCACAGCACCTGCGGCCGCTGACCTGGCAGACCAGCGACCCGGATCCGGAAATGCGCGAATCGATCGCAGCGCATGCCGCCGACGCGGCGCCGGCGCGCCTCCCCCACCCGCTCGACATCGTTGCCCGCGCGGCGTCCGGGCCGGCCGACGCCGCCGATGCGGTGGTGTGCATCAACATGATCCACATCGCGCCCTGGGAGGCGGCGCTCGGCCTCTTCGCGGGCGCCGGACGGCTGCTGGCCCAGGGTGCGCCGCTGGTGCTCTACGGGCCCTTCAAGCGCCGCGGCGAGCATACCGCACCCTCCAACGCCGGCTTCGATGAAAGCCTGCGCGCGCAGGACCCGGCATGGGGCGTGCGCGACCTCGACGGCGAGGTGGTCCCGGCGGCCGAGGCCGAGGGCTTCGTGCTGGACGAGGTGGTCGAGATGCCGGCCAACAACCTGACCGTCGTGTTCCGCAAGACCGGACCGCAAGGATGAGCAGGGCGGCTGCCTCGGTGCAGCTGAAATCCCTGGGCTTGGCGGCGACGCCCTGGGTCTTCGTGTTGCTGTGGTCCACCGGCTTCATCGGCGCCAAGCTGGGTCTGCCGCACGCGGAGCCCTTCACCTTCCTGGCGCTGCGTTTCGCGTTGGTGCTGGCGCTGATGGTCCCCATCGCGCTCTGGCGGCACGCCCGCTGGCCGACGCGCGCGGCCGAGTACGGCCATCTGGCGGTCGTCGGGCTGCTGGTCCACGGCGTCTATCTTGGCGGTGTTTTCGCGGCCATTGATCGCGGCATGCCGGCGGGCCTGGCGGCGCTACTCGTGGCGTTGCAGCCGCTGATCACGGCGGTGCTCATCGGCCCCATCGTGGGCGATCGGGTAACCGGTCGCCAGTGGCTGGGCTTTGCCCTCGGCCTCGGCGGCGTGGCGCTGGTCTTTGCGGAGAAGCTGGCGCCGGAAAGCGGGTCCGTCACCGGTGTTTTCACCGGTTTCGGGCTGGACGCGCTGGCCTTCGGACTGGCTGCGCCCGTAGCGATCGCCGTGGGCACGCTCTACCAGAAGCGTTTCGCCACGCACGTCGACCTGCAGGCGGGAACCACGGTGCAGTACCTGGCCGCGGGCGCGCTGATGCTCGCTCTCGCGCTGGCGAGCGAGAGCATGACCGTCGAATGGCACCCGGATTTCGTCATCGCCATGGCCTGGCTGGTGCTGGTCATGTCGCTGGGCGCGGTCAGCCTGCTGATGCTGCTGATCCGTCTAGGCGCGGCGGCGCGCACGGCCAGCCTGTTCTACCTGGTGCCGCCGTCGACGGCGCTGATCGCCTGGCTGCTGTTCGACGAGCGCCTCGGCTGGCTGGCGCTGGCCGGCATGGCGGTGGCCAGCCTGGGCGTGGCGCTGGTGGTGCGGCGCTAGCACCGGCTGGCGAAATAAGGGCGCGGGCCGAGGCCCGCACCCATTCTCGCCGATATCGCCGGTTATTGCCCGGTATTGCCCGGGGAGCCTCGCCGTCAGCCGGAAACGACGCCGCAGGCGACGCGCGCCCCGCCACCGCCAAGCGGCTTCGGATCGTCGCGGTAGTTGTCGCCGCCCTCATGGATGATGAGGGCCTTGCCGCGGATGTCGGAGACCTTCAGGCGCGGCGCCACGAGCGGACGCTTGACGGGGCGTGTGCCGTCCTCGTCGATGTCGACGTAGATGACCGGCAAATCGCCAAGATGGCCGGTGCCGCTGGGACCCATGTGCGTTCCGGTGCCCTTCGGGTCGTAGTGGCCGCCGGCGGCCAGGCCCGGCACCGTCTTGTTGTCCTTCATGGCCGGCTCGCAAGTGCCGTTCTCGTGCACATGGAAACCGTGTGCACCGGGCGACAGGGTGTCGTCGAGGTCGAGCCTGAGCACCAGGCCGTTGTCGGAATCGAAGGCCGTCACCGTGCCCAGCGGCTTGCCCATGCCGGTGGCGTCGATGTGGTGCATCTGCACGGTGACTTCCTCGGCCTGGGCGGCGGAGGCGGGCATGAATGCGAGAGCGGCCCCGAGGCCGGCGATGGCGGCGACGGGTGCAAGAAACGCGTGGGTTTTCATTCTGAACTGTTCCTGTCTGGGGCGACGCCCGGCCGGAGGCACGGGCGAACGCGATTATATATGCGCTGCGCTCAACCGTGCTTTTAGGGGGTGAGCCCGGCAAAAACGCGCAGCCGAGGGGCAAAGCCATGCAATTTTAGCATATCGGCAGGAAACGGTCTTAACCTAGGTCAGGTGCTCGAGGTTGAGGTAGTCCTTGGACTGCATCTCCATCAGGCGCGAGACCGTGCGCTGGAACTCGAAGGCGCCGTCGCCCTTGGGATAGAGCTGGTCGGGCGGCGCGTCGGCGGCGACGATCAGCTTGACCCGGTGCTCGTAGAGCGCGTCGACCAGGGTCATGAAACGCCTGGCCTCGTTGCGTTTGTCGGTGCTGAGCTTGGGCACGCCGTCGAGCACCACGGTGTGGAAGTGCGTGGCAATGGCCAGATAGTCGCGCGCGCCCAGCGGCTTCTCGCAAAGCTCCGCGAAGGAAAACCGGGCCACGCCGCGCGCAGCCAGCGGCACCGCAATGGTGCGGCCCTTGACGCTGAGGCTGGTCGGTCCGGCCTCGGCGCCCTCGGTCAGCCGCTCGAAGGCGCGCTCGAGGTCCGCGCGGGCCTTTTCGCCGAGCGGGTAGCGGTAGACC
>JAWVYK010000168.1:0-6364 GCA_033722755.1 Rhodovibrionaceae bacterium
ACGCGCGTGGCGTCGACCTGGTCGACGATGCCGGCGCGCTTGGCGGCGATCGCCACGCCCGAGTCGCGGGCCCCCGTCTCGTCCAAGCCTGTGCCCACCAGCGGCGCCTCGATCTGGATCAGCGGCACGGCCTGGCGCTGCATGTTGGAGCCCATCAGCGCGCGGTTGGCGTCGTCGTTCTCCAGGAAGGGAATGAGGGCGGCGGCCACCGAGACGATCTGCTTCGGCGAGACGTCGATGAACTCGATCTCCTCCGGGCGCGACATCAGGTATTCGCCGCCGCGCCGGCAGGAGACGAGGTCGTCGGCGAACTTGCCCTGCTTGTCCAGGTTGGCGTTGGCCTGGGCGATGGTGTAGCGCACCTCTTCCATGGCGGAGAGGTAGATCACGTCGTCGCTGACCTTGCCGTTCTTGATCTTCCTGTAGGGGCTTTCGATGAAGCCGTACTGGTTCACCCGCGCATAGGTCGCCAGTGAGTTGATCAGCCCGATGTTCGGGCCCTCCGGCGTCTCGATCGGGCAGATGCGGCCGTAGTGGGTCGGGTGCACGTCGCGCACCTCGAAGCCCGCACGCTCACGCGTCAGGCCGCCCGGCCCCAGCGCCGAGAGCCGGCGCTTGTGGGTGATTTCCGACAGCGGGTTGGTCTGATCCATAAACTGCGAAAGCTGCGAGGAGCCGAAGAACTCCCGCACCGCCGCGGCCGCCGGCTTGGCGTTAATCAGGTCGTGCGGCATCACCGAATCGATTTCCACCGAGCTCATGCGCTCGCGGATCGCGCGCTCCATACGCAGCAGGCCGACGCGGTACTGGTTTTCCATCAGCTCGCCGACCGAACGCACCCGCCGGTTGCCCAGGTGGTCGATATCGTCGATCTCGCCGCGGCCGTCCTTCATATCGCAAAGCGTGCGCAGGATCTCGAGGATGTCTTCCTTGCGCAGCGTGCGCTGCTGGTCATCGACGTCCTCGAAGTCGAGGCGCGCGTTCATCTTGACCCGGCCGACGGCCGAAAGATCGTAGCGCTCGGGGTCGAAGAACAGGCTTTTGAACATCGCCTCCGCCGTCTCCAGGGTCGGCGGCTCGCCCGGGCGCATGACCCGGTAGATGTCGATCAGCGCATCCTCGCGGCTGGTGTTCTTGTCCACGGCCAGCGTGTTGCGCATGTAGGCGCCGACGTTGATGTGGTCGATCGCCAGCACCGGAACCTGCTTGACGTTGGCTTTCTCCAGCTCCTCGAGGATCGGCTTGGTGAGCTCGTCGCCGGCCTCGGCGAAGATCTCGCCGGTCTCGGTGTTGACCAGGTCGACGGCGGCGTATTTGCTGATCAGCTCGTCGTCGGTCACCAACTGATCCTTGAGACCGCCCTCGACCAGCTTTTTCGCCAGGCGCGGGGTCACCTTCTGACCGGCCTCGGCCACGGTCTCGCCGGTCTTGGCGTCGACCAGGTCGTTGGTGAGCTTGACGCCGCGCATGCGTTCGGCGTCGAAGGGCGTTTTCCAGCCCTTCTTTGTGCGCGTGTAGACGATCTGGTCGTAGAACCGCTTGAGAATCTCCTCGGCACTCATGCCCTCGGCGTCGGCCGGATCCAGCACCTTGTCTTCCTTGGCCAGTTCCTCGCGGCGCTTGGCCGTCGCCTCGCCGTCCAGGGCGTAAAGCAGCGTTGTCGCCGGCAGCTTGCGCCGGCGGTCGATGCGCACATAGACCAGGTCCTTGGCGTCGAACTCGAAGTCGAGCCAGGAGCCGCGATAGGGAATCACCCGCGCGGCGAAGAGATACTTGCCGGAGGAATGCGTCTTGCCGCGGTCGTGGTCGAAGAACACGCCCGGGCTGCGGTGCATCTGCGAGACGATGACGCGCTCTGTGCCGTTGATGATGAAGGTGCCGTTGGCCGTCATCAGAGGCCTGTCGCCCATGTAGACGTCCTGCTCCTTGATGTCGCGAACGGAGCGCGAGCCGGTGTCCTCGTCGACGTCCCAAACCACGAGGCGCAGCGTCACCTTGAGCGGAGCGGCATAGGTCATGCCGCGCTGCTGGCACTCCTCGACGTCGTACTTCGGCTCCTCAAGCTCGTAGCGCACGAACTGCAGTTCGGCGCGCTCGGAGAAATCGCGGATCGGAAAGACCGATTTCAGCACCTCCTGAAGGCCGACATCCCGGCGCTCGTCCACCGGCACGCCCATCTGCAGGAAGTAATCGTAGGAGGTCTTTTGAACCTCGATCAGGTTCGGCAGCTCGGTGACTTCCGGAATGCGTCCGAAACTCTTGCGAATGCGCTTGCGACCCGTGAAAGACCTCGACATGTCATGCCCTCGTTCGTGCAACCAGTCCGCCGAAACATTCCGGCGGTGAAAATTCGATCCTGGCGTCCCCAGCCCGTTCTAAAGCCCGGGCCAATCAGCGACGCCGAAAGCGCCCGAGGCCCGCGTGGCCACGGAGCGCTGGAAACCAAGCTATGCGCGGCTCTGCGGACGCACGGCGCCGTCTCGCGCCGCGCGTCCGCTTGAACCGCATCGTCGTTCGACACCCAAGTGGTTACTTGAGCTCGACCGTCGCGCCGGCCTCTTCGAGCTTCTTCTTCAGCTCTTCGGCTTCTTCCTTCGAGGCACCTTCCTTGACCGGCTTCGGCGCCGCCTCGACCAGGTCCTTCGCGTCCTTCAGACCCAGACCGGTGATGGCGCGTACCTCTTTGATGACGTTGATCTTCTTGTCGCCGGCAGCAGCCAGGACGACGTCGAATTCGTCCTTCTCCGCCGCCGGTGCGGCCTCTTCGCCGCCCGCCGGAGCACCGCCGGCCACCGCGACAGGCGCGGCGGCGGAAACGCCCCACTCTTCCTCGAGCTTTTTGGCCAGCTCCGCCGCCTCGAGGACGGTGAGCTTGGAAAGCTCTTCGACCAATTTGTCCAGATCAGCCATTTTTCAAGAACTCCTTCAGGCTTGAACTTCGATTTTCTCCAGGATCCGGCTGTCCGCCCGTCAGGCGGCATCGCCCTCCTTGGCTGCATAGGCGCTGAACACACGGGCAAGCTGGCCGGCCGGAGCCTGCATGACGCCGGCGACCTTGGTCGCCGGGGCCTGCACGAGACCCACCAGTCTGCCGCGCAGTTCATCGAGCGACGGCAGCTTGGCCAGCTGCTTGACCCCATCGGAGTCGAGCACCTGCGGGCCAATCGCGCCGCCCACGATGGACAGCTTGTCGTTGTCGTCGGCGAACTTGACAGCGACCTTCGCCGCCGCCACGGGGTCCTCCGAATAGGCCACTGCGGTCGGGCCTTCGAACAACGACGTCAACGCCTCGTATTGCGTGCCTTCGAGGGCGAGCTTGGTGAGCCGGTTCTTGGTCACCTTGTAGCTGGCGCCTGCCTCGCGCATGCGTGTGCGCAGGTCGTTGACCTCCGCCACCGTCAGCCCGCTCTGGCGGGTGACGACGACGAGAGCCGACTCCTCGAACACGCCGTTGAGGAAGGAGACCAGCTGCTCTTTCTGTGCTCGGTCCACGGATAACTCCGTTCCCTCTTGAACCTCGGCGGCCATATCGCAGCGCGCCTCGGTTCGGTTTGCACGAAGACCCCGTCCTACTCCGGCCGGATGCCTGTCGGCTCCGCCGCGGAACAAGCGTGGGGTCCGGTTCGCCTGTCCCGGAAGCTCAAGCCCGTCCTGCGCCGCCGGCGCTCGCCGGCCGTCACGCGAAAACGGTACCCGCTCCCCCGTCTATGCAGGCCCGCCGGGAGACCCGGCTTCATCGGCTTAAGTCCTCCGGCGCTCGATGTGGCGCCTTCGGACACCTGCAGTCTCGGACAGGTTCGGTCGGCGGAGAACGCCTCCGCCTCCCTTGCGTCCCGGCCGCCGCAAGCATGCTGCCAGCGACTGCCGGAAACCCCTTAATCGCGCAGTGGCGGCCTTACTCCGCCGCCGCGCGCGTATCGCCGCCGCCGACCGCGCTTGCGAGGTCGACGCGCACGCTGGGCCCCATGGTCGAGGTCAGCGTGATTTTCTTGATGTAGCTGCCCTTGGCGCCGCTCGGCTTGGCGCGGTTGATGGCGTCGACGAAGGCGCGGACGTTCTCGCTCAGCGCCTCCTGGCCAAAGCTCGCCTTGCCGACGCCGGCATGGACGATGCCGTTGCGCTCGGCGCGGAACTCCACCTGGCCGCCCTTGGCCGCCTTCACGGCCTCGCCCACATCGTTGGTCACCGTGCCCAGCTTGGGGTTCGGCATAAGTCCGCGCGGACCAAGCACCTTACCCAGCCGGCCGACCACCGGCATCATGTCCGGCGTGGCAATGCAGCGGTCGAAATCGATCTGGCCCGCCTGCACCTTTTCCGCAAGGTCGTCGGCGCCGACGACGTCGGCCCCGGCAGCCTCTGCCTCTTCGGCCTTGGCGCCCTTGGCGAACACGCCGACGCGCACCGACTTGCCGGTGCCGTGCGGCAGCGAGACCATGCCGCGGACATTCTGGTCCGCATGGCGCGGGTCGACGCCTAGGTTCATCGCAATTTCAATCGTCTCGTCGAACTTCGCGGTTGCGCGCTCGCGCACGGCGCTCACGGCGTCCTCGACAGAGTACAACGCCTCGGGATCGATACCCTCGATCGCGTTGCGCAGACGCTTGCCCTTCTTCTGTGCCATCTTCGCTTACTCCGTCACCGCAATGCCCATCGAGCGCGCCGAGCCGGCGATGATCTTCGCCGCGGCCTCGATGTCGTTGGCGTTCAGGTCCTTCATCTTCAATTCGGCGATTTCGCGCACCTGATCCATGGTCACGCTGCCGACGGGGCCGGTCTGGCCCGGCGTCTGCGAGCCCTTGGGGATCTGCGCCGCGCGGCGCAGGTAATAGGCCGCCGGCGGCGTCTTCGTCTCGAAGGTGAAGGACCGGTCGGTGTAAGCCGTGATGATCACCGGCGTGGGGGTGCCCGGCTCCATCTCCTGCGTGGCCGCGTTGAAGGCCTTGCAGAACTCCATGATGTTCAGGCCGCGCTGGCCCAGCGCCGGACCGACCGGCGGCGAGGGATTGGCCTGCCCCGCCTTGATTTCCAGCTTGATGTAGCCGGCGACTTTCTTCCTTGCCATCTTGTCCTAGACCCTTTCCGTCTTTTCTAGGTCCGTTTGCGCGGTCACGGGCGGCCCCATGGACTTTCGGGCTGCACCTCCCGCGCGCTTTGCCGCCTGGGCCGTTGCCGGCCCGCCGCAGCCTCTTTCACGACCCGCCTAGAGCTTCTCCACCTGGGTGTATTCCAGCTCCACCGGGGTCGAACGCCCGAAGATCGACACGGCGACCTTCACCCGGGCGCGCTCCTCGTCGACCTCTTCCACCACGCCGTTGAACGAGGTGAAGGGGCCATCGGAGACGCGGACCTGCTCGCCCACCTCAAAGGTGACCGATGGCTTGGGCCGCTCCACACCCTCCTGCACCTGGTGCAGAATGCGCTGCGCCTCCGTCTCGCTGATCGGCGTGGGCTTGCCGCGGCTGCCCAGGAAGCCGGTCACCTTCGGCGTGTTCTTCACCAGGTGCCAGGCCTCGTCATTCAAATCCATCTTCACCAGCACGTAGCCGGGGAAGAACTTGCGCTCGGAACTGACCTTGCGGCCCTTGCGGAGCTCCACGACCTCCTCGGTCGGAACAAGGACCTCCTCCAGGTCGTCTTCCAGTCCCTTCTGACGCGCCTGCTCCTTGATCGCCTCGGCAACCTTCTTCTCGAATCCCGAGTAGACGTGCAGCACGTACCAACTCTTCTCGGCCATCACCGATCAGCCTCCGAGGCCCAGCAGCGCACGCACGCCCAGCGACAGGATCTGGTCGACTACGAAGAAGAAAAGCGCGGCCAGGAAAACCATGATGAAGACCATCATGGTGCTGACCGTGGTCTCGCGGCGCGACGGCCAGGTCACCTTCGAGGCTTCCTGGCGCACTTCGCGTACGAACTTTCCTGGGTTGAAATTGGCCATGTCGCCGTTCCGTCCGTCCTGATCCGCTCGTGTTCCAAATCCTGGTTGGCCCGCGGGCTTTTTTGCCGCCCTCAACAGGTCCGTCTCTACCAAAGCCGAACCGCGGCGGCGGATCGCTCCGCGCCGCAGGATCTTCGGCTCTCAGTCTCGCCGGCCTTCCGTCTTTCGCCGGCTCCACTCCGACCGGTGCCGGCGGCTGGCAGGAGTGGAGGGACTCGAACCCCCAACCCCCGGTTTTGGAGACCGGTGCTCTGCCAGTTGAGCTACACTCCTTCGCCGCCTCGCCTCCAACCGCGAGTCAGTCGATGATGGAGGCGACGACGCCGGCGCCCACGGTGCGTCCGCCCTCGCGGATCGCAAAGCGCAGGCCTTCGTCCATGGCGATCGGCGCGATCAGCTCGACCTCCATCGACACGTTGTCGCCCG
>JAWVYK010000169.1:0-6348 GCA_033722755.1 Rhodovibrionaceae bacterium
ATCCGGGCGTTAAACAGAAAGCTTCACGGCGACGAGCGCGTGAGCCTCAGCCTCTTGCCAGTGGGCGACGGGCTTACGCTCGCCCGCAAACGCTGATTTGGGTTGTTATTTAAGATTAAGAGAATATTTGAATTAGCTGTAATCATTCGTCTTTCGCATTCTGAAAGGCCTCGTGCCGAACGATATCGCCGACCTGGATATCGAGGCGGTTTGCCGTGCCTGCGTTCAGCTCCAGCACCGCCTTGGCGGGCTGGCCGGAGGCGATGATCTCGCGCGACAGCGGCACCGTGCGCTCGACGATGCGCAGGATGCGGCCCCCGGAATCGATAAAGAGCATGTCCAGCGGAATGTAGGTGTTCTCCATCCACATCCGCCATCTGCGCTCCCGGCGTTCGACGAAAAGCATCCCGGCGTTCTCATCCATGGATTGCCGGTACATCAGGCCCTGGCCCTGCTGGGCGGCCGTGACCGCAAGCTCGACTTCGAAGCGGTGCGATTCACCGTCGGCGGTCTCGATGACGAGTGTGTCCGTCTCAAAGGGCTCGGCCGCCGAAAGGCATGCCGGCGCCAACAGCACGGCAAACGCCAATGCCGCGCTGCGTAGCCTGGTGAACAGCTGCCCCGTCACTCAATCCCTCCCCTCTTATGGCCGGCCGAGACGTCTGCGAGCCGAATGCGAAGGTCTCTGCATAGCGCAGCCGCGCGCTCAGGGCCAAGTGGGCTCGCAAGACTCTTCGGCGGCCTCGCGACGCTTATGTCCGCAGCACCACCCGAGGCAGGGCCCTGACCTCGGGCCGGATGGGTCCGTGGCGCGGCCTGTCAGCCAAGGTGGTGAACCAATGCTCGGACGGGTTGCGCCCCTTGCTGTGCCGCCAGGTCAGCGCGCGCAGCACGGCCTCGGCCTCGGGCGGCAGGCGCTCGGGAATCTCCCGGCCGTCGATGGTCGCCCAGATGCCTGCCCAGGCGCGCCCGACGGACCACGGATTGTAGCCTCCGCCGCCCAGCACCAATGTCCGCGGCGCCAGGTCCTTCAGCGCGCCCACGACCGACCAGAGCGCGCGGTTCGACAGCGACAGCCGGCTGAGAGGGTCTTCCTCGAGCCCGTCCGCACCGCATTGCAGGACCATGGCCTCCGGCTCGAAAGCTTCCAGCAGGGGCAGGAGCGCCGTTTCCAGCAGGAACAGCATTTCGCTGTCGTTGAATCCGGGCGGCACCGGCAGGTTGCGCGCCAGTCCGCCGGCACGGTCGTTGATGCCGCCCGCCGCCGCGGCTCCGCGGTTCGGCCACCGCCCGGCTTCATGGATGGAAACCGTCAAGACACGGGCGTCGTCGTGAAAGGCGTCCTGCACGCCGTCGCCGTGGTGGGCATCGATATCCACGTAGGCGATGCGCTCTACCCCGTGGTCCAGCAGACTGAGGATCGCCAGCACCGGATCGTTGAAATAGCAGAAGCCGCTGGCGCGGTCCCGACGGCCGTGGTGCGTACCCCCGGCCGGGGAGTGGATCGTCCCACCCTTCGCCAAAAGTCGGCCGGCCAGGATCGAGGCGCCACAAGCCGTCGCCGGCCGGCTGAATATCTCTGCGAACACCGGGTTGCCATTCACGCCGATGTTGAAGCGCCGCTTCATCTCCTCGGAGACGGACTGGGTGCGTTCCGCCGCCTGCACCGCCGCCACATAGGCCGGATCGTGGAAGCGCGTCAGTTCCCGTGGGCTGGCGCGCGGGCTGTCGATGTAGACCTCGTCCGACAGCCAGTCGAGCGCGCGACACAGGTCGATGCAGGTGGACACGCGCGGGATCGCCAGCGGATGACGGGCGCCATAACTGGAGGAGCGGTAGATTTCGCTTCCAATGAACAGAGGCCGGCGGAGCGGCAGGCCGGCAAGCGCCCGCTCGGCCTCGCTGGCTATGCCCGCCGTCGGTCCGTTTGTCGTGCGAATATCCTGCATCGCCTTCGCCGCTGGTCTCTGCCCTGTTTGCCGCAGCCTTGTCTGTCGAAGCAGCGCCTGTCATAGATCGCCGACTCCGATGTCCGTCTTCAGCAAATTGCATTCCCTCGGCCCCCGGACAAGACCGTTGAGCAGCAGCGAGCCGACGAGCCAGCCGCAATTGAAGGCGCCCGGCCTGCAGATCACGGGTGCACGTCTGAGCTATGGCGGCCAGCTCCTCTTCGACGGCCTCGGCCTCGATTTGCCGGCGGGCTCGATCACCGCGCTGCTCGGGCCATCCGGCGTGGGCAAAACCAGCCTGCTGCGACTGATTGCGGGCCTCGCCCACTCGGCCGAGGGATCGGTCGCCGGCACTGACGGCGCGCCGGTCGCCGGGCGGATCGCCTACATGGCGCAGCAAGACCTTCTGTTGCCGTGGCTTCGGGTGCGCGACAACATCTGCCTTGGAACGCGCGTGCGCGGCGAGGCGGTGACGGCCGGAACGCGCGAAGCCGCCGACCGGCTGCTCGATCAGGTGGGTCTCGCAGGCGTGGCGGAGGCGCGTCCGTCGGAACTCTCCGGCGGCATGCGCCAGCGCACCGCCCTGGCCCGCACCCTGATGGAAGACCGGCCCTTCGTCTTGATGGACGAGCCATTCTCGTCGCTGGACGCCATCACGCGCCTGGACCTGCAGGATCTGGCCGCGCGGCTGCTCGCCGGCCGCACGGTGCTGCTGGTCACGCACGACCCGCTGGAGGCGCTTCGCCTCGCCCACCGGGTCCACGTGATGGCCGGCCGCCCTGCCCGACTGGACGCCCCCTTGGAGCCGCCGGGCGAGCCGCCCCGGCCGGAGGACGACACCCGGCTGCTGAGCCTCCAGGCCGAGCTTTTGCACCGGCTGCACGCCGCCTGGAGGGAAAGCCGATGACGCGCTTTGTACGCCCGGTGGTCATCCTCGCCGGCCTGCTGGCTATCTGGCAGGCAATCGTCTGGCTGACCGGGGCGCCGGACTATATTCTGCCCGGCCCGGCCGAGGTTGCGGCCAGACTATGGTCGGACGCCGCACTGCTGCTTTTCCATGCGGCGGTCACTGCCACGGAGATCCTGCTGGGTCTCGTTCTCGGAGCGGTTCTGGGCGCGGCCGCCGCGCTTTTCGTCGTGCAGGTACGCCCCGCCCGACAATGGGTGCTTCCGGTATTGGTCGTCAGCCAGGCGATCCCCGTCTTTGCCCTGGCGCCTTTGCTCGTGCTCTGGCTCGGTTACGGCATGGGCTCGAAGATCGCCATGGCGACGCTGATCATATTCTTTCCGGTAACCGCGTCCTTCTACGACGGCCTGCGGCGGACGGAGCCTGGCTGGCTCGACCTGGCGCAAACCATGGGGGCCAGCCGACTGGCCATGCTGCGCCATATCCGCCTGCCGGCGGCCCTGCCGGCGCTTGCATCGGGCCTGCGCGTCGCGGCGGCCGTCGCGCCCATAGGTGCGGTGGTGGGCGAATGGGTCGGCGCCGCGCGCGGGTTGGGCTTCCTGATGTTGCAGGCCAACGCCCGGCTGCAGACCGACCTGATGTTCGCGGCGCTGTTCGTGCTGGCGATCTTCGCCGTTGCGCTCTACTTCACACTCGACGGCGTGCTGCGGCGGGCCGTGCCCTGGCAGAGCGAGAGCCTGGAAAGCCGCGGCTAGGCCTAGTCATCCCGGTGCTCCGGTGCGGCCCGCGGCTGTTCGGGCGGCTGCGTGGCCGCCAGCTCGTGCGTGAAGGGATCGTAGCGGCCTTCAAGCTCGTCGAGCACGGTCCCCTCCCAGGTCTTCACCCCGGAGATATAGGCCGCGCGTCCCAGCAGATGCGCGGCAACGGGCGCGGTGATAATCAGAAAGACGACCGCGGCCAGAGCGCGGACCAGGACGCCGAAATCGCCCGAACTCAATCCCACCGCCAGCAGGATCAAGCCCGAACCCAGGGTCCCGGCCTTGGTGGCCGCGTGCATCCGGATATAGACGTCCGGCATGCGCACCACGCCCACGGCGGCGCCCAACGCGAAGATCGAACCGATCAGGATCAGCACGCCGCAGACCATATCGACGACAAGGGTCATCGTGCACGCTCCTTCTCGCCGGCAGCCTTTTCCGCCGACTTCGGATTTTCGGCCTCGCGCGTGTAGGGGTCGACGCGCGCCTCCACGAGCCGGGCAAAAAACACCGTGGCGATAAAGCCCACCAGGCCGAGCGCGATGGCGATCTCGAGAAACAGGGTCTCGCCGGTCACCAGCACGCGCAGGCCGATAAAGCCCATGGCGAGTATGGTCAAAAGATCGATAGCGACCACCCGGTCCGCCAAAGTCGGTCCGCTCAGGATCCGCAGGAAACTCAGAATCAGGGCCAGGCCCAGCAGCACGAAACCGATGCTCGCGCAGACTTCCAGGAAATCGCCGTGCAGAAGATCCGCGATCATTCGAAGGCCTCCATGATGTTGTCCTCGAAGGCTGTCTTCATGGCGCGCTTCTCCGCCTCCGGATCGCGGATGTCGATGGCGTGAACATAAAGCGTGCGGCGGTCCTGCGAGACATCGATCGAGAGCGTTCCCGGGGTCAGTGTGATGAGGTTCGCAAATACCGTGATTTCGACCCCGTTACGCGTTTCCAAAGGCACGGCGAGGATGCCGGGCTTGTAGTTGTGGCCCGGCGTCACGACCAGCTTCAGGACGCTGAGCGCCGACATCGCCAGCTCGAAAAGGAAGACGCCGATCAGGCGGGCTACCAGCCAGAAGCGGCGGAAATATCTGGTCTCACCCCAGAGCCAGCGGGGCAGCCACAGGGCGATGAAGCCCAGCACGAAGCCGAACGCCAGACTGACGGCCGAGAAGCTCCCGGTCACCGCGCCCCAGGTCAGGGCCAGCAGGATATTGATCATGAAGAGGTTGACCATCGCTGCGGCTCCTCAACCACTCGGCCCCAGCACGGCCGAAATGTATCCGCGGGGGTCCAGGAGCCCGACCGCGGCCTCGCCGGACAGCGCCATCAGCGGCTCCGCCCAAAGCCCGATGATAACGCTGATCGTCGCAAGCGCTACCACCGGCACGGCCAACGTCGACAGCGAACCCGGACGCAGTTTGAGATCGATTTCCGGGACGCCGGCGGGCTTTGGCGCACTGGCCGAACGCGACCGCCAGAACGCCAGCGCCCATACCTTGCCCATGGTGTAGAGCGTCAGCAGGCTCGTCACCAGCGCGATCGCCGCGATCCAGTAAGCCTCGGCGTCCAGGCTCGCCTTGACCAGCAGCACCTTCGGCCAGAAGCCCGAAAGCGGCGGCACGCCGGCGAGCGACATGGCCAGGACGAAGAAGACAAGCGCGAAATAGGGACGGTCGCGGTAAAGCCCGCCCAGGGTCTCGAGGGTAAAGGCGCCGGCCATGCGCTGAGCCACACCGCTCGCCAGGAAGAGAGCGGCCATGACCACGATGTGGTGGACCGTGTAGAACAGCGCGCCGGTCAGTCCCAATACGGTGTTGAGACCCACGCCGATCAGGATGAAGCCGATGCCGCTCACCAGATTGAAAGCGAAGATCCGCCGGATGTCGGACTGCGAAATCGCTCCCAGGATTCCGACCAGCATGGTGATCGCCCCCACCCAAAGCACGATCTGGTGGGTGAAGCCCGGCTCTGCGGTGAAGATCAGCGTATAGGTCCGGATCAGGCTGTAGACGCCCACCTTGGTAAGCAGGCCGGAGAAGATGGCCGAAACCGCCACGGCCGGCGTGTGATACGACGCCGGCAGCCAGAAATGCAGCGGAAAGGCCGCAGCCTTCATCGCAAAAGCGATCAAAAACAGCACGGCCACGGCGGTCATCCGCCCGTCGCCCTCGAAAGCCGGCGCGACCAGCGCGAGGTCGGCCATATTGAGCGTCCCGGTCAGGCCGTAGAGCAGGCCGATGGCCACCAACAGGAAGGTCGTCGCCATCAGGTTCAGCAGAACGTACTTCACACCCCCGTCGATCTGCCGCGTGTAGCCGCCCAGAGTGATCAGGCCGAAGGAGGCGATCACCATCACTTCGAACCAGACATAGAGATTGAAGATATCGCCGGTGACGAAGGCGCCGCAGACGCCGGTCAGAAGGGCGTGGAACAGCGGATGGAAGCCGTAGGTTTCGCGCTCCGCGCCGAGGTCGCCCAGCGCGTAGATCGAGACGCCAAAGCCGACCAGGCCGGTCAGCAGCACCAGGACCGCGCTGAAAAGGTCGGCGGCGATGGTGATGCCGAACGGGGCCGGCCAGGCGCCCATCTGCACTGCCGCCGGCCCGTCGCCCGCAACGCCGTCCAGCAGCGCCCCCCCGACGCCCAGCCACGCGTCGGTTCCGATCAGGCCGAGGCGGCGCTGCGCCTCCGGGTGGCGCCAGGCCATCAGGCACAGCGCGGCCGTGGTGATC
>JAWVYK010000170.1:0-6340 GCA_033722755.1 Rhodovibrionaceae bacterium
CCGCGGGGGCCACCCGCCGCCGCTCCCGGCGCGGCGCCCCTGTATCGGGGCCTCAAAAAAAAAACACCAAACCCCCCCGGGGGGGGGCGCGGTTGGAGGGCCCGCCCCCCCTTCCGCGTTTGGCGGTCCGGCTCAGCGCTCGGGGGCGAGGGGGACGGGCTGCTCCGCTTGGCCTCCAGCGGTCCGCGCGGTGGGAAGCTGCCCGGTTTTCGGCAGGCCCGCCGGCGTCAGCGACGGCAGGCAGGGATGCGCCGGCGGCTCCTTCGCACTCAGCAGATAGCGCCAGACGATCTCCAGGTAGCCGTCGGCGAAGAGATAACCGCCGTTCTGCCGCAGATAGCGGCGGCGCCCGGCGCGATAACGCGCCGGCAGGCGATACCAGGGCACGCCGGGCTCCGCATGGTGGACGACGTGCAGGTTGTTGTTGAGGAACAGCAGCGAGAACAGCGCTCCGGCCTCGACGATCGCGGTGCGCCGGCCGACCTTGGGGTGTGCGCGATGTTCGGCGAAGCTGCGCAGCAGCGTCAGCGCGATACCGGGGTAAACGAAGGCCAGAAGGTAGAGCCACAGCGGCATGCCGCAGAGTCCGATAACCCACCCGAGCACGAGCGCCACCGAAAGCCCATGCAGCGTCCAGGCGACAAGCGCGTCGCGCTCGCCACGCGCCAGGCGCGGCACTGCGGCGGCGATTACCCGGTAGACGCAGAGCCAGGGCCCCAGAAGCAGCCGGCCCAGGAGCGTGTTGTGCGCGGTGAAGAACAGCCGTGCCGGTCGGCTCATCCGCCGCCAGACCGTCGGATCCATGTAGAAAGATTCAGGATCGTCCACGGGGTCCGTCAGCCGTTCGTCGCGGTGGTGGGCAAGGTGGCTGCTTCGGTAAGTCTCGAAGGGAACCCAGAGCCACAGGCTGGGGAAAATCAGCAAACGATGGACCCAGGCCCACGGCGTCGGATGGCCATGTATCGCCTCGTGCTGCAGCGACCCGTGCAGGGCGGTCAGAAGTCCGCCCGCCAAGACGACGGCCACGATGGGCAGCGCGGCGTGGAGCCACGTGACGAGCCCGAACAGCCCATAGACCGCCAACAGCAACAGCACCGTGGGCCATTCGACGGTAGAGGGCCGGCGCGGCTTGCTGACGTCTTTTGCAATCTCCGCTCCGTGCGGGCGGGCCATGGCGGCAGGCATCTTCGGTCCTTCTTTTTATTCGTTCGCCGCCGGGCCGGGTGATCCGGTATCCTTGTCCGAGAGCGGCTGGATGTCATTTTGTTGGTTCTCCTATGATGATATCCACAGTTGCAGTTTGGAAAAGCGTAAATGCGTTGATAAAGCGCAACATTTGAAGATAATGTGCAACACCACACATCCGGCAGACGAAACTTCAGATGAATCGTCGCGAAACTGTTGAAATCTTCCGGAAACGGCTCACCGAGGTGATCGAGCGGGCGGGCACCTCGCGCGCCGCCTTCGCTGCCCGCGTCGGCCTCGACCGCTCGACGCTTTCGCAACTCCTGGCTTCGGGCAACACGCGGCTGCCGCGCGCGGAGACCATCGCCGCCATCGCCTCGGAAGCGCAGGTCAGCGTGGACTGGCTGCTTGGACTCAGCCAGGAGGAACCCGGCGCGCGGCTGATCCGCAATGTGTTGGAGATTTCCGAGGGCGCCGGCTTGCCGATGGACGACCGGATGCGCGCCTGGCATGCGGAGGCCGTGGGCTACAAAATCCGCTATGTCCCGACCACCTTGCCCGAACTGCTGAAGACGCCCGAAGTGATCCGGGCGGAATACCGCGAATACGCCGACCGCATTCACGAAACGCGGATACAGTTGGCCGAGGAAGGGCTGGCCTATAGCCGCCGGCCGGAGACCGATATGGAGGTCTGCTGCGCCTATCAGCAGGTGGAGAGCTTCGCGCGCGGCGAGGGGGTCTGGCGCAACCTGCCGTTGGACGTGCGCCGACGCCAGATGGCCCTGATGGCGGAGCTGACGCAGGAACTCTATCCGACCTTCCGGTGGTTCCTTTACGACGGGCTGCAGCACTTCTCCGTGCCGATCACGATCTTCGGGCCGAAGCGCGCCGTGGTCTACGTCGGCGATATGTTCTTCGTCTTCAACGCCACCGAGCACGTGCGCGTGCTGACCGGCCATTTCGACGGGCTGATCCGCCACGCCGTCGTGCAGCCGACGGAGGTTCCGGACTTTCTCGCCACGCTGCTTGCCGATTGTGACGCGGAAGCCCGGCAGACAGAGCCGGACCGCAAAGGCGCGCGCCATGCAGGGTGAGACGGCGGCCCCGCCGAACGCCGGCCTGCAATTCGTGGCCGCGCTTCCGATGTACGATCTGCCGGGCCTTGGCGAAGCGCACGCCATGTGGTGGCGCGGCCTGGCGCGGCATCTGCGCGCCGAGGGCATTTGCGAGGTGCCGGGGCGCCTTGCCACTGCAGGCGCCGGCGATCCCTACCGGCTCTGGCGCGATCCCGGCTTGCTGCTGTCGCAGACCTGCGGCTATCCCCTGGTGCATTTCCTGAACGAGCAGCTTCGCGTCGTGGCCACCCCGCGCTACGACGCGCCGGGCTGTCACGGTGCTGATTATTGCAGCCTGGTGCTGGTGCGCTCCGACGATCCGGCGGAGCGTGTCGACGACCTGGCAGACAGCGTCGCCGTCATCAACGCCTGGGATTCGCAGTCGGGCATGAGCGCACTGCGCGCCACCGTGGCGCCTGCCGCCGCCGCGCGCGGCGGACGCTTCTTCCGCGCGGTCGAGGTGTCCGGCAACCATCTTGCCTCTGCCGCCGCTGTGGCGGAGGGCAGGGCGCGGGTCTGCGCCGTCGACTGCGTGACCCACGCACTGGCCGCCCGGCATCTGCCAGAGGCCCTGGCCGGAACCCGCATCCTCTGCCGCAGCCCGGCGGCCCCGGCATTGCCGTACGTCACCGCCGCCGGCAACGCAGAACTCCTGCCGCGCTTGCGCGCCGCGCTCGGTGCCGCAACGACGGATCCGGCCCTGGCCGAGGTGCGCGCGGAGCTTCTGATCGGCGGCTTCGAGGTGCTGGCCGACGACGCCTACGACCGCATTCTTGAGATCGAGCGCGCGGCCGCCGCGGAGGGCTACCCGAAACTGCAATAGCAGTGGGCTTGCACCGGCGGCCGGGGCTTGGCAAGAATTCCGGCCTTCGGCCTCCGCGCCAAATCACCGCCTTCTCCCCGGCCTTGCAAGGACCCGCCATCCATGAGCGAACTCTGCGATCTTTCCGCGGTCGACCTGCGCCGCCTCATCGGCGCCAAGGCGATCTCGCCGGTCGAGCTTCTCGAGTCCTGCCTCGCGCGCATTGAAGCCGCCAATCCGACCTGGAACGCCATCGTCGCGCTGGACCGGGATGCGGCCTACGCCCAGGCGCGCGCGGCCGAGCAAGCGGTCATGGATGGCGCGCCGTTGGGGCCGCTGCACGGCCTGCCTGTAGGAATCAAGGACCTGAACGAGACCGAGGGACTGGTCACCACATTCGGCTCGCCGCTGTTCAAGGACTACGTGCCGCCGCACGACGACCGTCTGGTGGCCAGCCTGCGCTCTGCCGGCGGACTGATCTTCGCCAAGACCAATACACCCGAGTTCGGCGCCGGCGCGAACACGGTGAACGAGGTCTACGGCTTCACCGGCAATGCCCTCGACCCCGGCAAGACCGCCAGCGGTTCGTCCGGCGGCTCGGCCGTGGCGCTCGCGCACGGAATGCTGCCGCTGGCCAGCGGCTCCGATCTCGGCGGTTCGCTGCGCACGCCGGCGGCCTACAACGGGGTCGTCGGCTTCCGTCCCAGTGTTGGCCAAGTGGCGGAGCCGGCGCGCTCGCTGGCCTGGTGGCCGCTGTCGGTCGAGGGACCGATGGGCCGCAGCGTGGCCGATATGGCGCTCATGCTCTCGGTTCTGGCCGGACGGGACGAGGCGGATCCGTTGAGCGGCGCGGTGGCCGCCGGGGATGATGCCGGTGCAGCTCCGGGGGATCTCTCGTCGCTGCGGGTGGCCGTCTCCGAGGACCTCGGCTTCGCGCCCGTGGACGACGGCATCCGCGCCGTCTTCCAGGAGCGGGTGGGGCGCTTCGCCGGGCTGTTTCACGCATGCGAGGCCAAGGACCCGCCGCTCAAGGGCGCCGACCGCATCTTCGAGGTGCTTCGCGCCGTGGGCTTCCTTGCCAACTTCAAGAAGCTGCTGGACACCTCGCCGGATCAGGTCGGTCCGAATGTCACCAACAACACGAAGCTGGGGCTCGAGTTTTCGGCGCTGGACGTGGCCGAGGCGCTGACCGAGCACACCCGCCTTTACCGGCGCTTCCTGCGCTTCATGGGTGACTGGGACCTGCTGATCGCGCCGACGGCCTCCGTGCCCCCGTTCGACAAAACCGTCCTCTATCCCGAAACGATCAACGGCAAGCCGCTCAAGACCTACATCTCCTGGATCGGCATCACCTATGGGATCACGCTGACGGCCCACCCGGTCGTGGTGCTGCCTTGCGGGCTGGACCGCACCGGCATGCCCTTCGGCATTCAGCTGGTCGGCCGGCGCGGGCAGGAAGCCGCGCTGATCGCTGCCGCCATGGCGCTGGAAGGCGAGTTGGCGAGGATCGAGGTCTGCCGGCCCGCACGTCCCGAGCCGGCCTCGGCGGTTCCGGTCTGACAAAGCCGCATGGCTCGGTTATCCTGAAACGCTAGAGCCTGAAATCCTGAGGCCGGGCGGGGCGGAACGCTCCCGGCGGGAAACGCGTTCGTGGCCCTGAGAAAGACGGGGCCGTGCCGACAACCCACCAACCACACGCGAGGTGACGCCCATGTCCGACGAGCATGTCTACAAGATCGTCCAGATCGCCGGCTCCTCCGGCAACTCCATCGAGGAAGCGATCCAAAACGCCGTCAACAAGGCGTCGAAGACGCTCAAGCACCTGCGCTGGTTCGAGGTGCAGGAGATGCGCGGGCACATCGAAAACGGCAACGTGGCCCACTATCAGGTGGTACTGAAGGTGGGCTTCACGCTGAACGACTGATGCCTTGCCCGGGGCCGGGTGCCCGTGGCGCCCGCGCCTTGGCGCGGGGCTCGTTTCTCGGCCAGATGCAGCGCGGTTTTCTCGACGGCGAGTCATGCGCTTGCAGCAGGGCTGGATAGCCCGCTATGCAATTGTGTGCGCCGCAGCATAGGCATATATCAGCGTCAGTAACCAAGCGCACCAATCAGCCCGCTATCCAGGACTGTTCGGCGCATCGGGGTTGTCACTTCAAGTAGGGGAGTAGTCAAAATGGCCAACCTGAACGCTTTCAACCTCGTCGGTCTGACTGTCTTCGCCGCGCAGGCGATCATCGGCCTCGCCGTGATCGCACTCTAACGGGAAACGCCAGAACGCACGATGGCTAGAAACAAAGCTGAGGATTAAGGCGGCGCCTTCCACACCGGACGGCGCCGTTTCCTTTTGCACGCGTCTTTCAGGGCCTCCGGCTCATTGGTGGTTTCCTGCCGCAACAAGAGGCTTAGATGCAGAGCTGCGCCTCTTCGATGGAGGTAGCAAGCGCGACGCAGTCGACTAGCTCGTTGTACGATTCCACCACCTCGTTATGCTCGTCCACGACGTCGTCGAACGTGGATTTGCACACGAAGCCTTTGTAGTTGCATGTATGTGAGTCAAAACACTGCGCGCTGCTATCCACGCATTTGGCGTGGCTTGGGCAAACCTTGTCACCATAGCTCAAACATGCCGGTTCCCCGAAGCTACAGCTGAAGGTCTGGGCATTAGACGCTGAGGACCACGATAAGACGATCACGAACGCTAGGAAAAACCTGAACATCGCACGAATGCCTCCTGCCATGGATTGGTTTTTGTTGCGTTCAGGAGATTAGAAAGATCCGTCAGATCACGCTACTTAAAATAGAGTTTCTAGTTTCTTATATAAAGCTTAAATCGGCCTACTCAAACTCTCGCCGTGCACCGCTCGCAGTTCACTGAATGCGCTTACTGTCTCGCTTCTCCACCATCTCGATCAGCACGTCGGCATGGCAGAGCTGATCCGGCCGGCAATAGCAGGCCAGGCCCTCGGCCTCCATCAGCGGGTCGAGCCACTGCGGGTCTTCGCGCAGCTTGGCCTCGGCGTGCGCGCGGTAGAGGCGCATGGCCTCCTCGCGCGTGTGCGGCGGGATCTTGTAGGGGTTGCCCCAGCGCGACGGCCGGGCGACGAAACGCACGCCTTTCGGCAGCTTGCGGCCTCGCTTGAACTGGTGGCGTTGCATCGGCACAGGGCGCGCTCCCCATCGTTGTGGTGCCGGCTGAGGGACTCGAACCCCCGACCCACGGTTTACAAAACCGTTGCTC
>JAWVYK010000171.1:0-6289 GCA_033722755.1 Rhodovibrionaceae bacterium
GACATGCCGAACCGACTCATCACCGCCGCGGCCGCCGCCGCGCTCACTCTCAGCCTCGCAACCGCCGCCGGCGCCGGCCAAGGCGCGCAGCGCGGAGCGCAACTGGCGCAGTCCGACGACACGGTGCAGCACCAGGGCCCGCGCGAGGTCACCGTCTACTTCGACTTCAACGAAACGACACTGAGCCTGGAAGCGCAGCAGACGCTGAACGAGTTCTTCCGCGGCTTCCAGCTCGGCGGCCAGGAGGACCTTGTCATCACCGGCTACGCCGACCGCGCCGGACCGGCGGGCTACAACCTGGCGCTGTCGAAGGACCGGGCCCAGGCGGTGCACGACTTCATCGAGGCCATTCCCACCGAGGAAGGCGGTGTGACCCCCGGCGACCTCGAGATCAAGTGGCTGGGCGAGAACGCGCCGGCGCTGGAGACGGGCGACGGCGTGCGCGCACAGGAAAACCGCCGCGTGACCGTGCGCGCGGTGCAGCAGTCGGCCGACGAGTAACGAACGCACTGTCCGGAAGAGACCCGGCCCCTTTAATGGGCGCCGGGTTTTCTTCTGCGCATCCGGCAATTGCTGCGGATATCTGACCGCGCGGCGGGGCTCAGTGGTGCGAATGCGCGCCGCGGTGGCGATGTTGGCGGCGCCGCTTGCGGCCCAGGCGGGCGCGCGCCAGCCGATCGCGCGGCCAGCGGGCCGTCTCCTCCAGCAGCGTCAGCAGGTGGGCCGTGCCCGCATCGGGCGTCTCCAGATCGGTCCCGGCCTCCTGCGATATTTCCAGGCGCGCGTCGACGATGTGCCGGGCCGCAGCGGCCGGATCGGCCGTGACCTCCAGGCTCATCAGCCAGGCCACCAGCGTGTCCTCCGGCGTCGCGCCCTGGCCGGCCGCGCCCACGAAGGCCCGGTGCAGCAGACCCGCCGGATCGAGCGGCGAGCGCGGGCAGCGCGCGGGCAGGTTGGCGGGCAGCCGTCCGGCCAGTGCCGCCGCCTCCAGCCGGATCGGCGTTTCGCTCGCCACGGCTTCGGGGGCGGGCATCATGAGACCTCCCGCCGGCGCAGGATGTTCAGGCGGTGCGGCTGCAGGAACTCGAAGCGTCCGTCCTCCAGCGCCGTCGCCGTCTCGTGAAAACGCGCGCGCAGCTCCGCCTCCACGGCCTCGAACGCCTTGCGGCGCCCGGGATCGGCCGCCAGGACGCGCTCCTTTACGGCCTCGAAGCCGTCCAGGCGGATGGGTGCGTCGTAGTAATATTCCACCGCCTCGTCCCAGCGCGGCTGGCCCAAGGCCTCGCGCAGACGCGAATAGGCGGCGGCGCGGACCTCGGTCTCGTCGTCGACGCAGCGCACCAGCTCGAACCAGGGTCCCTCGGCCAGCGGCTCGACGACGAAGAGAATGCCGCCGGGAACCAGCACCCGCGCGGCCTCCTCAAGTGCGCCGGCCTGACGGTCGACAGGCACGTGGTGCAGCGCGTTGAAATAGAGGATCACGTCGACCGCCTCGTCGGAAAATGGCAGCGACTCGCCGCGGCCCTCGACATAGTGCTCGTGCGCCACCGCATCGTGCGCGCGGGCGCGGGCGAGTTGTTCTTCCGAAGGTTCCACGCCGATGGCTTCCGCCGGGCCTTCACGCGCCACCAGGCGCAGGATGGCGCCGTCGCCGCAGCCGATGTCCGCGATGCGCTGGCCGGCGATCGGCAGGAACTCGCGCAGCACCTCGCCGTGACGGCGCGCGGGTGCCCGGTTGCCGTTGCTGGACTGACCGCTTGCCGCGGGTTCGGCCATGCAGACTCCCAAAGGTGGGTCAGAGGCTTTCGCGCCCGGACGAGCCGGCTGCCGCTTTGGCCGATCGTGGGCCGGATCGAGCGAATCGGCCGGGGCGAGCATCTACCTCACCACGAGCACGCTCATCGGCGCAAGGCTCACGACCTTTTGCGAGACGCTGCCCAGGAGCAGACCCTCCAGCCGGCCGAGGCCGCGGCTGCCGATGACCACCAGGTCGGCTTTGCCGCGCCGTGCCGCATCGATGATCGCCTCTCCCGGCTCGCCGCCGAGAACGGCTTCGGTCACCGTCAGGCCGCTGCGGCCTTCCAGCGCCCGGTCGCGCGCCGCGCCGGCCAACCGTTCGCCCACCAGCTCCCACTGGCGCATGGGCGAGCCTTCGATGTGCTCGGAATCGGCCAGGCTTTTCAGCTCCTCCGGCAGATCGTAGCGCGGCAGGACCGTCAGCACGGTCAACCGCGCGCCGCGCTCTTGGGCCAGGTCAGCGGCCATGTCGACCGCCCTGTCCGCGTTGTCGGAACCGTCGACGGCGACCAGCACCTCCTCGATCTTCTTCGTCGCCATGATCTTTCGCGCCTCCCCTTGTTCAGCTCGCGCATTCGGCGTGCTGCGAGGTGAGGCATCCTCGGCTGCGGCCGCCCCGCAGGCATTGATGCAGGTCAAGCCCCGGCCGGGACTCTCAGTCGTTGGGACGTTACCAGCCGGCTTCAGCGGGCGAGTCGCTGCACTTGACGCGCACCGCCACCTTCACCTTGGCGGGGTCGGTCTTCGAGAGGTTGCGCCATCTCACCCGCCAGGTGTCCTTGGCGACGGGAAGGTTCATGGTCATCGCCACGGCATGGTCGTCCGGCGCCGCAGCCGGCATGCCACCGCCACCGGCGGCCGCAAAGGGCATGTCCGCGGGGCATGTGGCCTCGACGTTGCACTCACCCGATGGGGCCAGCTCGCAGTCCTTCACCAGGGGCGCCTGCCAAGCCGATTCGGCCCGGGCTTCGGTCGTTCCCATGGTGGCGGCGGCCAGCGAAAGGATGAAAGCCAGGGACAGGGCGAAGCCGCCGGCTGCTGCAATCGGTTTCGGTTGCTTCATTGTCACGAGAGATCCTCCTTCGCAGTGGTTGTTTGAAAACGCCACCCAAGCCTATCACGGCCTGCCGCTGATGGAGCCGGCGGCCAAAATCTCCTCCACCGGCGGAAAGGCGGCCAGCGCCTTGGGCGGGACGGGCTCCCAGCCGTTGGCTTCGACCTTGGCCCGGAATTGCTCGGGGGGCAGCGTGGCGATGCCCGCGGCTTCGCCCACGACGATGCGGCCGACCATTCCGGCACGTTCGTGCGGCAGGCAGAAATAGTCGTAGACCCCGGGCACCTCCAGCTTCACCTCGAAGCTGTCGCCGGGGTTGACGAGATAGCCGGAATCCCAGGGCTGCGCTCCGTCGGGGATGCGCTGCGCCCGATTGCCGTTGGCCGGGTGATAGGCGGTCGCCGTGTGCACGTTGGCCTCGAGGACCCAGCGCACCGTGGTTCCCGGCTCGACGAAGAGGCCGATCGGGTCGAACCAGACCTTGGTGCCCAACGTGTCGCTCCGCATGGCAATCTCGGCCACGACCCCCGCCCGTACAAGGCCGGGAAGCGCCAGGCCGGCGAGCGCGAGCCCGCCGGCCTGGAACAGGCGTCGTCTGGACAGCATGACTATTCGAGCATCGCTGTGTCTGGCGCCACGTGCCACAGCACGATGTGATAGTGCGGGTCCGGCACGCCCGGATGACCGGCGTTGTAGTACATGTCGACCTCACGGACGCTGTCGGCGCCCACCGAAAGGTCGTCGAAGCGCTTCTCGTTTTGCATGCTCTCCAGCGGGACCATGTAGATCGAGCTGACCAGCTTGCCGTCCTTGTCGTAGGCCAGGAACGGCCCGGCCGGCAGGGTCGACGGCTGGACATAGAGCGTGCCCAGGCCCGGAATGAAATCGGGCAGAGCGACGAGCGAGCTCACCTTGGCGTAGTCGCCGCCCGGCGGCTCCATCTTCATATCCATCTCTCCGGCACAGGCCGTGCCGGTAAGCGCCAGCAGCATGGCTGCGACGGTCGCGATTGGCTTGAACATGGCTATCCTCCTGTTCATCGGTTCGGGACGTGCACGGCTGGGGACTCGATGCAAGCGACCCGGCCCGGTTCAGGGCGGATACCGTCGTGGATGTCCTGTCAGTCCTCCTTGTGCGGCGGGTGGACAAGGCCGACCTGCTCGAGCACCCGGGCCACGGTTCTATCGCAGCGCCGGCCCGCGAAGGGAAATGCATCGAGGGTGGCCGATGTGATCTGGTCGCTGAGCGCAGCTTGGAGAAGCTGGCGCCCGCGGTGCAGCCGCGTCTTCACCGTCTGCGGCGAAATCTCCAAGTACTCCGCGGTTTCCGCGGTACTCATCTGCTCCACGGCGCGCAGCACGAAGACACTCCGGAAGGCGTCGGGAAGCTCGTCGATCGCCTGCTCGACCAGGCGGCGTATCTCGGTCATTGCGGCGAGGTCCTCCGGATTTGGCGCGGTCGGTCGGGCGGCGTTGAGCAGCCGTTCGAATCCCTCGCTCCTTTCGTCGCCGGACGCCCCGGGCGCGTCGGCGAACCGGCTCTGTCCGCGTTTGCGCGAAATGGCCTCGTTCATGACGATGCGGCCGAGCCAGGCGCCAAGGCTGGTCGGGTCGGAGAGTCCGGCGAGCGAGGAATAGGCCCGCACATAGGCTTCCTGCACGATGTCCTCGGCCTCGCCTTCGTCACGCATCACACTGCGCGCAAGTCGGAAAAGGCGCTGATTGTAACGCCGCATGATTGCTTCGAAGGCGCCGGCATCGCCGTTCAGCGTTCCCCGGACGAGTTCGGGATCGCTCGCCTCGGGCCAATTCGAACGCGTGTGCTCGCCGATAATCTGTCCTTGCATGAGTCCCCAGTCCGTGACTGAACATCCTTAAGACGGAGAAGAGCCGGTTTGGTTCCCGGATTTTTCCGGCGGTTTTTTGGCTAGGCTCCAGGGCTCGGCCGCTGATGCCGAATGGAGCAGGATAAATGAAAAGGGATAACGCCGCATGACCGAGGCCGTCCCGCCGAACGCCGAAAGCTATCCCGAGGTGCGCGAGGGCGTGCGCGAGCTCTGCCGCCGCTTTCCCGGCACCTACTGGCGCAAGCTCGACCGCGAGCACGCCTATCCCGCAGAGTTCGTCGATGCCTTGGGCGAGGCCGGCTACCTCGGCGCGCTCATCCCCGAGGACTATGGCGGCTCTGGCCTGCCGTTGGCCGCTGTCGTGGCGATCCTTGAAGAGATTCACGCCAGCGGCTGCAACGCCGCCGCATGCCATGCGCAGATGTACACCATGGGCACCCTGCTGCGCCACGGCAGCAAGGCGCAGAAAGAGGCTTATCTGCCGAAGATCGCCAGCGGCGAACTGCGCCTGCAGGCCTTTGGCGTGACGGAACCGGGCAGCGGCACGGACACGCTCTCGCTCTCCACCCGGGCTGAACGGGCGGACGGCGGCTACGTCGTCTCCGGCCAGAAGATCTGGACCAGCCGGGCGGAGCACTCGGACCTGATGATCCTGCTGGCGCGCACGACGCCCAAGGACAAGGTGCAGAAGAAGGGCGAGGGATTGTCCGTCTTCCTGGTGGACCTCAACCGCGCCCACGAGGACGGCGGGATGGAAATCCGGCCCATCCGCACGATGATCAACCACGCCACCACGGAAATTTTCTTCGACGGCCTGAAGGTGCCGGCCGACGCGCTGGTCGGCGAGGAGGGCAAGGGCTTCCGCTACATCCTCGACGGCATGAACGCCGAGCGCATCCTGATCGCCGCGGAGTGCATCGGCGACAATCGCTGGTTCGTGGAAACGGCCAGCGCCTACGCCGGCGAGCGCGAGGTCTTCGGCCGGCCGATCGGGCAGAACCAGGGCGTGCAGTTCCCCATCGCACGGGCCTATGCGGAGGGCCGGGCGGCGCGGCTGATGGTTGAGCGCGCCGCCGCCCTGTTCGACGCCGGCGAGCGCTGCGGCGCCGAGGCGAACATGGCGAAGCTGCTGGCCTCGGAGGCTTCGTGGCACGCGGCGGAGGCCTGCGTGCAGACCTTCGGCGGATTCGGCTTCGCCGAGGAATACGACGTGGAGCGCAAATTCCGCGAGACGCGGCTCTACCAGGTCGCGCCGGTTTCCACCAACCTGATCCTCGCCTACCTGGCCGAGCACGTTCTGGGCATGCCGCGCAGCTATTGACGGGCTTGCGGGACCCGGCCCTTGGGTAGGCGAAGACGACGCGAGGGATCTCTCAATGGCCCGCGACAAGGACATCGACCCGGCGCTGCGCCCGCTTCTGCGAGCCTGGGAGGAGGCCTTCGGACCGGAGACGCTCGAGTGGCCGGCCGAGGAGGTGCGCGCGGCCATGGATGCCTTCGGGGCGGAGGCGCGGCCGCCGCGTCCGCCGGATATCGCGGTGGAGGAGGCCGCCCTCGATATCGCCGGGGACCGCGAGCTCAGGGTGCGCATC
>JAWVYK010000172.1:0-6284 GCA_033722755.1 Rhodovibrionaceae bacterium
AGGCGGAAACCCGCTGGGCGCGGCGCATGGGCTACAAGGCGAAATCGGCGGTGGCGCCGGATCATGCGGCTGTCGTCACACGCGTCCTGACGCCCACGCAGGAGGAAATCGAACAGGCCCGGCGCATCGTCGCAATCTTCGAGGCCGGGCGCGCGGAAGGCAAAGACCGCGTCGACGTGGACGGCGCGCTGGTGGAGGTACCCGGCTACATGACCGCCAAGCGGCTGCTCGCCCGCGCCGCCGAACTGGGAGTCAGTGCATGACCAGCGTATCGACCCGGCCCGACGCCGACCTGCATTTCGACCCCTTCGACCCGGCCGTTATTCACAATCCCTACCCCGCCATGGCGCGGCTGCAGGCCGAGGCGCCGGTGGCATGGTCGGAGAAGCTGAAGGCCTGGATCGTCACGGGCTACGAGCCGACGCGGGCGCTGCTGCGCGACCGACGGCTCTCCTCGGACCGGATCTCTCCTTTTTTCGACCATCTGCCGGAGGCGGAGCGCCGTCGGCTGGAGCCGCTGCGCGACCACCTTGCGCGCTGGCTGGTGTTCATGGACCCGCCGGGTCACACGCGCCTGCGCGCCCTGATGAACAAGGCCTTCACCCCGCGCGCGGTGGCCCGTCTGCGCGGCAGTGTCGGCGAGATCGTCGACGATCTGCTCGACGCGGCCGAAGACAAGGGCCATTGGGATGTGATCGACGACCTCGGCTATCCGTTGCCGGCCACGGTCATCGCCGACCTCCTTGGGGTGCCGCGCCGGGACGTCGGCCACCTGAAGCGCTGGTCCGACGACCTCGGCGCCTTCGTCCTGACCTCGCGCCTGGATGAGGGCCGCCACGACCGGGCGGCCGCTGCAGTCGGGGAAATGGAGAACTACTTCGCGGACCTGGTCCGCCACCGCCGGGCGGCGCGTCGTGACGACCTGGTCTCAGGTCTCGTCGCCGCCGAGGAAGCCGGCGATTTCCTTTCGGTGGAGGAATTGGTGGCGGCCTGCGTACTGCTGCTGTTCGCCGGCCACGAAACGACCACGCATCTAATCGGCAACGGCCTGCTCGCGCTGATCCAGAATCCCGTCCAGATGGCCGCCCTGCGCGCGCGCCTGGACGACGAAGCGGCGGTGCGCAACGCGGTGGAGGAGATGCTGCGCTTCGACGGCCCCGTGCTCTCCGTCACCCGCAACGTTGTCGAGGACATAGAGACCGGCGGCCAGCACCTCAGAGCGGACGAGCGGCTGTTCTTTCTGCTGGCGGCGGCCGGCCGAGATCCGGCGAGCTTTCCAGACCCGCACAGCTTCGATATCGCCCGGGCGGAAGCCCCGCGGCACGTCAACTTCGCCCACGGCATTCATTTCTGCCTGGGCGCGCCGCTGGCGCGCCTGGAGGGCGAGGTCGCGTTCCCGCGCCTGCTGCGCCGCTTCCGGGAGATCGCGCTGGCGGAGCCCGGACACGAATGGTCCGACTCCCTGGTCATACGCGGCCTTACGCGGCTGCCCGTGGAGACGCGGCCAAGCTAACCGCGCATCCGCGCCTGGATCACCACCAGCCAGCCGAGCAGCACTGCATTGAGCACGTGCCACATGAAATGGGTTCCGAAGGGAACGGCGGCACAAAGCTTCTGATCCAGCGTCCGGAAGGTGAGCGACACCGCGAAGAGGCCCGCGGCCAGCATCAGTCCGCCCCCTGTCTGGTGGCCGCGCAGATGCAGAATGAAGCCGACGATCAGCAGGGCCAGAAATGCCGGCAGGTAGCCCTGCGAACCGCCGAGCGCCCCGCCGACGACGCTTGAAAGGCCGCTGGCGAGCGCCGCGCTGGCAGGCACGAAGGCCAGGGTGAGCGCGCCGGCCACGACCCACGAGAGCCCGAAGCCGCGCCTCAGCGTCAGTGCCAGGTAGACCAAGATGAACAGCAGGATGGGAAGGGTGTCGGCCAGCGCCGCCCAGCGGGTGGCGACGGTATGAAAGAGGAAGGAGCCGATGCCGATGGCGGCCATCAGTGCAAGCAGGATGCCCGATCCGGCCTCGAGCGTGCCGTCGCGGCGCTGCCTCAGGAAAACCAACGCCGCCGCCACGATAAACGCGGCATTGGTGATCGCATTCACCGGCTCGGCCCAGAAAGCCTGGCCGACGCGCTCACAGTAGATATCGATCGTCGCGGTCCAATCGCCGGGCATTGCGTCGCTTTCTATCAGAGGCTGCCAACCGCGGCCGCTGCTCGAGACCGGCTCGCGTTGTGTGAATTTGGGACAATGGCGGCAAAGGTGAAGAGGTCGCGGGCGCGTGGATGCCCACCACGCACGCCCGGCCCTGGTCTCGCCAAAACATTGCCCGGACCATAGCAGCGACACCGAGGGCGTCCGGGGATTTCAAATGAAAGCCCAAAAGGCCTGGCCGTGCGGCCGCGGCAATGACGCGGACCGTCTCGCTCTTGAACAGGATCGGCTCATCGTCGAGCCGCCGAGCCGCCGAGCCGCAGGTAGCCGTCCGGATAGCGTCGAATGAATGGTCACATGGCGCATCTCTCGGGTGCCTGATCCGCAGAGAAGCAAAATTCTCGTACTGCGTTGTTCGGACACGCTTCGACGTCTTTCTTGCGCCACAAATTCCCGCTGTAATGTCGCTGCAAACGGCAAGTAGCATGCAGCAGCGCAAAACCCGCGGTTCCAGTTCTAAGGGCGTCGACTCTTCATGGGGAAATTCAGAAAAGGGGCGGCTTGGCTCCTGCGCGGTGGGGCGGTTTTTGTTGGTTGCCTCATCCTGCTGGACAACGTTCCGACCCCGCAAGGTGCCGAAGCAGAGCACATCCTGGCCATGAGCGAGGTCAGTGTGATCGACGGGGATACTTTGGAAATTGACGACAAGATCGTCAGCATCAGCGGCATTGACGCACCCGAATTGGGGCAGCTTTGCCGCAACAGACAGAAGGCATATCGATGTGGTTTGGAGGCTGCGCTGAGCCTTCGCAGTTTGCTCTCCACATACCGCAGCATTGTCTGCAGCGATGTTCCGGGAAGGCCGGAGGCCGAAATGAGCTGCTCCGTCGGCGACAGAGACCTGGGCGAAATGCTGCTCCGGCGAGGCTATGCCGTCGCCGGATCCGAGGCGCCAGCACCTTACCGGTCAGCGGAACAGCAAGCGCGAAAGTCAGGACTCGGTATCTGGCGCGGAGAATTCGTCGCTCCTGCGAGCTGGCGCGAGGGCGAACGCCTTCCTGAAATCGAGGGAGAGCCGGTCCAGAATTGCGACATAAAGGGCCGGATCACGGCTGAAGGCCGGAAGACGTACGTGGTTCCGACTGATCCTGACTACGAGGACATCGAGATCGATCCGGACCAGGGGGAGCGGCTATTCTGCAGCGATGACGAGGCCGAGCTTCATGGCTGGCGGCGCGCAACGAAGCGACGTTGACGGGTAGGATGGGGCAAACCGCGCCTTGATACTGCAGGTTTCAGCTTTCGAACGGCGCCCTTCAATCCGGACAAGGGTAACGCGCGCGAAACGCGTCGACCACGACCTCGGCAGCTGTCTGGTTCTTGGCCGTTGCCTGGTTTCCGCTATACCACTCACGAAAGACCCTGCGCCGGGTGGCCGGATCCAGTGTTGGCGCACAGAAATGACGCTCGCTCTCCGGTAACAGTGATTGCATTTCCACGATGCCGCGGATGTAACCGAGACAGAAGAGATGGGAGGCGCCGGAGACAACCCGGCAGTCTGCGGCCAGGCTAGCGGCGCTGAGCGGTCTGTCGCGATCGGCGGCAGCAGCCCATTGGCTGGCGGACAGCCAGCACAGAACAGACAGACCCAGTACGCGGATGAGACTGCCGGAATCAAACGTCATCTGTGGTTGCTTTCTTCACAGGCCGCGAACAACCGCGGGAGCTCTTTCTCCTCGCAATCATAACAGAAAGCATGACTGCTTAAGAGCCGACGCCCTTAGGCATGCGATGTCAGCGGCATGTGTCCCCCGAAAGGCGACGCAGGGCAATCCGCCACGCATCGAGGTCGACGACTGCGACCTGCTCGCGCCACCCGGGCCTCACGTGTCGCAAAACCAACCGCGAGCGTGACGGTATCGCCGGGTAGGAAGTGCCCTGCAACAAAGTCGAAGACGCAAAAAAAGCCTGGAAAATGGCGGAGGGGATGGGATTCGAACCCACGATACGGCGTTAAACCGTATAACGGTTTAGCAAACCGTCGCCTTCAGCCACTCGGCCACCCCTCCGCAAGTACGAGCGGCTTATCACCACGACGTTTGCGGCGCGTCGGTTCTAGCCAGCGCGGCAAGCCCTTGTCAATGCAAGCCTCGCGGCGGCCTTGCCCGCCGCCCGGGCGGCTCAGGACGGATCGGGAACCCGGCGTCCCTTCTCCACCGCCGGGCGCGCGGCCAGCTCGTCGTACCAGCGCTTCACATTCGCAAAATCGCCCAGATCGATGCCCTGCCACTCGTGGCGTGCCGCCCAGGGGAAGGTCGCCATGTCGGCGATCGTATAGTCGTCGCCGCCCATGTATTTGGCCTCGCCCAGTCGTTTATCCAGGACGCCGTAGAGCCGCTTGCTCTCGTTCGTGTAGCGGTCGATGGCGTAGGGAAGGTTCTCCTTCGCGAAGCGCCGGAAATGGTGCGCCTGTCCCAGCATGGGGCCGAAGTTGCCCATCTGCCACATCAGCCACTGGGTGGTGACATGGCGCTCGCGCGGGTCGCTCGGGAAGAACCGGCCGTGCTTTTCCGCCAGATAGATCATGATCGCGCCGCTTTCAAACAGCGCGATGGGTTCGCCGTCCGGCCCATCCGGATCGACGATCGCCGGGATCTTGTTGTTCGGGCTGATCTTCAGGAACTCGGGATCGAACTGATCGTCCTGTGTGATGTTGATCGGATGGACCTCGTAGTCCAATCCGAGCTCCTCCAGCATGATCGACACCTTGTAGCCGTTCGGCGTCTTCCAGGTGTACAGGTCGATGGCCATCGATGCCCCCCTTTTCTCGTTCGGTTTGTTACGGCGCGGCAATCGCGCGGTGGTGTAAACGCGCACAGGCCCGTGGCGTTCAAAAGTCTGGCCGTCCCGGCAACGGCAGAGCGTAGCGGCGCACTAGGCGCGCACCGGAACCATGGCGTCGCAACTTGCCACAAATTCCGCCAGGTTGGGACCCGCATGGATCGGCGCGCAAGCCGCCGGATCGACGACCGCCTCCCGGTCCAGCGGCTCGACGATCACGTCATAGTCCGGCACCAGGAAATAGCCGATGGAGTAACGGTCCACGCCAAGCGGCGGGTGCACCCGGTGCATCGTCGACTTGAAGCGGCCGCCCGACCAGCAGGCCATCATATTGCCGATGTTGACCACGAAGCAGCCGTCCAGCGGCGGCACCTCCATCCAGCTTCCATCCGGTCGCATGGCCTCCAGCCCGCCGACCTTGCCGGGCAGAAGGATTGTGATCGCGTTGGTGTCATAGTGCGCCCGCGCGTCGTCCAACCCATCGCTTCCGCTTTGCGGGCGCGGCAGGTAGTGCAGCAGGGAGATGTTGCTGAGCGCATTGCCGAAGAACCCGTCGAACAGGCGATCGGTCCGCCCTCCGCTCAAGGCCAGCGCGAAGGCCTGCATCACCTGGCCGGCGACGCGTTCCACGGCGTCCTGATAGGTCAAGACAGCCTCGCGGAAGCCGCCCGGCGCGCTTGGCCAGACGTTGGGGACCAGCATGCCCTCCGACGCAGAGACAGCCGGATCGTGCGCAGGGATTTCGCGGCCCACCAGGAACGCTTCGTAACGAACGGGCGGCCTGTCCGCCGCGGTCTCGGTGAAATCGGAGATCGGGATGTAGCCCCGATACCGGCCTTTTCGGCGCTCGTAGCGCAATTTTTCCTCTCGCGGACGCGCGAAGAAGGCCTTCGAGGCGGCCAGGGCGCCCTCGATGACATCCTGGGAAACCCCGTGATTGGCCACGTAGAAGAAGCCCATGGATTCGCAGGCCGCGCCGAGGTCGTCGGCAATGGCCTGGCGTTCGACGGGCGAAGCGTTGACGAAGCGGGAGAGGTCGATAATCGGCAGCATGGTTCAATCCTTTCGGGTTCGCGTGAGCGGGCGGCCCTTTTGGATCACCAAGTGCCAGTTGGTGGCTTCAAGATGGCGATTTCGACGAATCAGTCAAGCGCGAAGCCCGCCAAGCCCCTGTTCCAAATCGGCGATCAGGTCTTCGGCAGCCTCGATGCCCACCGACAATCGCAGCAGGTCGTCGGGGATCGGACTGTGCAGGCCTTCGATGCTGGCGCGATGCTCGACGAGGCTCTCGACGC
>JAWVYK010000173.1:0-6158 GCA_033722755.1 Rhodovibrionaceae bacterium
AACCCGGTGGCTTACCGCGTGCTCGCCGTCTGGCGACTGCCCGGAGTATTCCGCCGAGGCCTCGATCAGGCGGCGCATCAGGTCGATGTCGTAATTGTCGTGCTTGCCCTGCAGCACGGCCGCGATGCGCTCCAGACCCATGCCGGTGTCGATCGAGGGTTTCGGCAGCTCGGTGCGCGTGCCGTCCTCGAACTGCTCGTACTGCATGAAGACGAGGTTCCAGATTTCGATGAAGCGGTCACCGTCCTCGTCCTCGCTGCCGGGCGGACCGCCCGGGACCTGGGGGCCGTGGTCGTAGAAGATCTCCGAGCAGGGGCCGCAGGGCCCGGTATCGCCCATCTGCCAGAAGTTGTCGGAGGTGGCAATGCGGATGATCCGCTCCTCCGGCAGGCCTGCGATTTTGGCCCAGAGGCGCGCGGCCTCGTCATCCTCGGCATAGACGGTCACCAGCAGGCGGTCCTTCGGCAAGCCGAATTCGCGGGTGACCAGGTCCCACGCCAGCTCGATCGCCCGGTCCTTGAAGTAATCCCCGAAGGAGAAGTTGCCGAGCATTTCAAAAAAGGTGTGATGGCGCGCGGTATAGCCAACGTTTTCCAGGTCGTTGTGTTTGCCGCCGGCGCGCACGCACTTCTGCGAGGTGACCGCGCGCTTGTAGTTGCGCGCCTCCTGGCCGGTGAACACGTTCTTGAACTGGACCATGCCGGCATTGGTGAACAGCAGCGTGGGATCGTTGCGCGGCACGAGCGGCGAGGACGGCACGATCTCGTGCCCATGCTCGGCAAAATAGTCCAGAAAACGGCTGCGGACTTCGTTGGTCGTGATCATGCGCTCTATATGTCCCCGTCGGCGCGCCGCAGCAAGTAGCCTGGCACCAATTGCCGCCCGGCGCCGGCCCTGCCGGTGGCCGCCTCCGCCACCTCCTTGCCGGTGGCGGCACGCCTTCGCAATTTCGCCGGGTTTTAGCCGTATCTCCAAAAGCTGTCCAGCCAGCCGCCCGCGGCGCAGATTGGCGAGACAACGCGCCTGCATTAATTCAACATTTACAAATACCGAATATTATTCGGCCACATAATAGACAAGATTTTTTATTACTTGAGGAATTCATATATTTCTGCAAACTCCTCAACCGAATCGAACCGAATCCACGCGGCAACCGAACAACCGGACAAGGAATGATGAGAGAACGCAAAACCGGCCGGCGCCTGACCCTCGCGGCGCTTTCCCTGCTCGCCTGCAGCGGCGTGGGCGCTTACGTAGCCTTCATCGGCTTGAATGGTCACCCGCAAGAGGTCGCGGCCAGCAGCGAAAATGTCCTGCGCGTCGCAACCGTTTCGCAGCAGCCCGCCCAATCGGCGGACGTCGGCGCCGGCGCCGCCGTTGCAACTGCGCACGACGGCAACGCGCCGCAACGCCCGCAGCTCGCGCAAAGCGAAGGCAGGGAGGACAGCAGCGGCAAGCAGTTCAATGACTGGACGATCCGCTGCCAGAAGAACGAGGCCGGCGAGGTGCTCGGGTGCGAGGCCTTTCAACGGCTGAGCGTGCGCGACACCGGCCAGCGCTTCCTGGAACTCGCGGTCGGCTATCCGGAAGGCGGGGAGACGCCGCTTGCCATCTTCGTGCTGCCGCTCGGCCTGTGGCTGCCGCCCGGCATGGACTTCCAGATCGACGACGGCGACCCGCTGAAGACGCCGATCCAGCGCTGCATCCAGGGCGGCTGCCTGGTCCAGTTGCCGCTCAGCGCCGAACTGCTGGCCGAGATGAAGCAGGGCGAGCAGTTGGCCATCCAGGTCTATCGCCAGAAGGACGATCCGATCGCCGTGCCGATATCGCTGATCGGCTTCACCGCGGCACTCAAGGAGATTCAGCCCTAGAGCAGCGGCCCGGGCCGGTTCCGGGGCTCTCCCAGGGCGCTCCCAGGGCTCTCCCAGGGCTCTCCCAGGGCTCTCCCAGGGCAGTCCCGGCGCGAACGACGGCCTCACCTCCGACGGCCTGACCTCATCGGCTTGAACGGTGCGCCCGGCTTGCCGCCAGGGCGCCCATGAAAACGTCATGCGGCAAAAGAAACGGCCGGCGGTGGGGCGCCGCCGGCCGTGCAGGAAGGCCTTTCGCGTGGGAGCGTAGGTGGGGTGGTGGCACGGCTGGGGGTTACAGCCGTCTCCCCATGGTCACGGCCTTCCGGGGGGTTGCAAATTGACGGGGCCGCCGGCCTTTCATTCGGCATGCCGCCCGTCCGGCGGTCACTCGCCTGCGGCCTCGGCTTCGTCCGGGCCTTCCAGCATCTGCGCGGCCACGAGGCCGGCATTCTCCCTGACGGCCCGCTCGATCGCTTCGGCGATCTCCGGGTTTTCCTTCAAGAAGGTCTTGGCGTTTTCCCGGCCCTGGCCGATTCGCTGGCCCTGGTAGGAGAACCAGGCGCCCGACTTTTCGACCACGCTGCCCTGGACGCCCAGATCCAGCAGTTCGCCCGTCTTCGAGATGCCCTCGCCATACATGATGTCGAACTCGACGGTGCGGAACGGCGGGGCCACCTTGTTCTTCACCACCTTCACCTTGGTCTGGTTGCCCACCACCGTGTCACGGTCCTTGATGGAGCCGATGCGGCGGATATCCAAACGCACCGAGGCATAGAACTTCAGCGCGTTGCCGCCCGTCGTGGTCTCCGGATTGCCGAACATGACGCCAATCTTCATGCGAATTTGGTTGATGAAGATGACGAGGGTGTTGGAGCGCGCGATGGAATTGGTGAGCTTGCGCAGCGCCTGGCTCATCAAGCGTGCCTGCAGGCCGGGCAGCTGATCGCCCATCTCGCCTTCCAGCTCGGCGCGCGGGACCAGCGCGGCCACCGAGTCGACGACCAGCACATCGATCGCTCCTGAGCGCACCAGCGTATCGGCGATCTCCAGGGCCTGTTCACCCGCGTCCGGCTGCGAGATCAGCAGATCGTCGAGATTGACGCCGAGCTTCCCCGCGTAGCTGGGATCGAGCGCGTGTTCGGCATCGACAAAGGCGCAGGTGCCGCCCGCTTTTTGGGCTTCGGCGACGACGTGCAGGGCCAGCGTGGTCTTGCCCGAGCTCTCCGGACCGTAGATTTCGACCACCCGCCCGCGCGGCAGACCGCCGATGCCCAGGGCAATGTCGAGGCCGAGCGAGCCGGTGGAGACGGATTCGATCTGGTCGACGCCCTCGCGCTGACCGAGCTTCATCACCGAGCCCTTGCCGAACGCCCGCTCGATTTGCCCGATCGCCGATTCCAATGCTTTGGATTTATCCACGTTCTCTCCTTCGACGAGACGCAGTTTGGCATGTGACATAGTGATCCGCCCTTCCTTTAAACACAGGGCCATGGCCCCCGCAACGAGAGACGGACTGTGCACGTTCTGTTCTTTTTTTGCAAGACATTTTTAGATCGAAACAAGAACATTTGCGATACGAAAGGCGATGGTGAACGCCTGTTCAACGGTTTGCCATACATATTCATTAAATATGAATTAACAGCAGCGCCGCGAATCGGTGACCGCGAAAGGCCCGCCGCGCCGCGCTGGCCGGAACCGTGCGTTTCCGGAATGTGGCCCCGCGGGACTGACCATTGCCCAGCATTGCCCAGCGGAAGGTCAGGCGCCCGCGGGCTCCTGCATCAACTCTTTCACTTTACCGGCCAGTTCGCGAAGGCTGAACGGCTTTGCCAGAAAGTGCACGTCCTTCTCGCGGTCGAGCCGCCGGCGCACGGAATCCTCGGTGTAGCCCGATATGAAGAGGATCTTCATGTCGGGTTGCTCGGCGCGCACCCGACCCACCAGCGCCGGGCCGTCGAGACCCGGCATCACCACGTCGGTGATCATCAGGTCGATGCGCTCGTCCTGCCCGGCGAGAATCTCGAGCGCGGCTTCCGCCGATGGCGCCTCGAGCACCCGATAGCCCTTGTTGGTGAGCGCGCGCGCCGAAAACGCCCGCACGGCGTCCTCGTCCTCGACCAGCAGCACCGTGCCCATGCCGGTCAAATCGCGCACGCGGGCGGCTTCGGCGCTCTCCTCTTCGGGCGCGCAGGGCGCATGATGCGGCAGGTAGATCGAAAAATTGGTCCCTTGGCCCACCTCGCTTTCGACGCGCACGACGCCGCCGGTCTGCCGGACGATCCCGTAGACCGTCGACAGCCCGAGACCGGTGCCGGCGCCCATTTCCTTCGTCGAGAAGAAGGGGTCGAAAATCCGGCCGAGATCCTCTGGCGCAATGCCGCACCCGGTATCCGCGACCTCGATCACGACGTAGCGGCCGGGGACCAGCACCTCGCCGCCCAAGCGCATCTCGCTGCGCAGCAGCTCGTTGCGGGTGCGGATGGTCAGCGTGCCGCCGTCAGCCATGGCGTCGCGGGCGTTGACCGCGAGATTGATGATCACCTGCTCGAGCTGTCCTTGGTCGACCTTCACCCGCCCGAGATCGCGCCCGTGAACCATCTCCAGTTGGATGCCGCCGCCGATCAGCCGGCGCAGCAAATGCGAAATTTCCGCCAGCACATTGGTGATATCCAGCACTTGCGGGCGCAGCGTCTGCTGGCGGGAAAAGGCCAGAAGCTGGCGAACGAGGTTCGCCGCGCGATTGGCGTTCTGCTTGATCTGCATGATATCGGCAAAGGACTGGTCGCCCGGGGGATGGCGCAGCAGCAGCAAATCGCAAAAGCCGATCATGGCGGTCAGCAGGTTATTGAAGTCGTGCGCGATGCCGCCGGCCAACTGGCCCACCGCCTGCATTTTCTGTGACTGCACGAACTGCTCTTCCAGGGCCTTGCGCTCGCTGACATCGATGAAATGAACGATGGCGCCTTCGGCGGTCTCTCCGCCGGCGTCGGTGACGTACATCGTCGCCGTTGCCTGCGGCTCGGCGGCGAACTGCACCTCCAGGCCTTGTCCGCCCTTTTTTTGCGAGCCGCCTCCGCTCGCCAGCGCGGCCTCGACCTCCGACCTGCTCTCCCCGGCGACGAGGTCGGCCAGCTTGCCTCCCAGAAGCTTCTCCCGCGGCGCCTGCAGCATCCTGGCAAACGCGCGATTGCAATCGGAGATCGCACCCGCGCGGTCGACGAAGGCGATTCCCGTCGGCGCCTCGTCGAAAAACCACTGGAACCGGCGACGCGAAACGCTCAGGGCGTTTGCCATCCCGGCCTCCGTGCCAAGGTCGCGCACGACGCCGCACGTACGCAGCCCCTCCCCGGCCCGGTCAACCGCCTGCGTAATCTCGACCTCCAGGACCTGTCCGCTGCGCGTGCGCAATCCGACGCGAAGCTGCTGCGGATAAGCCCGGTCGGCGGAGGTGGAAGCATCGGGAACCAGGGCGCCAGGGGCGATAGCTTGCTCGTCCGGGCCAAGGTCTGCGAGGACATCGGCGAGGCCGAGGCCGGCAACAAGGTCCTGCGGCCTGTACTCCAACCATTCCGCCAACGTGCGATTGACGAAAAGAAACCGCCCGGCCTCGTCCACCGAATAGAACCCGATCGGGGCGTGCTCCAGAAAATCTGCGAACGGCGCCCACTGCGTCTCACCCGCCGTTTTCAGGCGGCGCTCGGCCGTGGCGCGCCCTGCCGACCAAAGGACGTGGTCGGAGCCGTCCAGCGGCCGGACGCCGACCTCCAGCACGTCGAAGCCGTCTGACCGTGCGCTGGAGTCCGCCTCTTGCCGCGCGATGCGGATCTGCTGACTGTGCGCCGCTCGCGCCGCCACCGCGCGATCGAAGTTTTCGACGATCGCGTCACCGTCATCCTCGGCCATGCGTGCGCGCAGCGCATCGATCAGCCGCTGGCCTGGCGATTGCAGCAGGTCTCGGCAGGCGCGATTGCTGTAGACTGACCTGCCGTTGCGCCCGGTAACCTGGTGGGCCTCCGGCAGGCGGTCCAGAGTCTCGGCGAGGAGCCCGCGCCTTCGATGCCCGCGCCAGGCCAGGGCCACCACGGCAACCAGCACAGCCAGCACCACGCCCGCCGCGGGCCACGCCAGGGAATGCACGTCGCCAGCGGCGTGTTGCGCCGACCAGCCGTGGGTGGGCTGAATAATAAGAGCGAGTGCAATCGACAGCCCTGCGCCGCGCGGCAAGGCACGGCGTCGGCCCAGACGATCGAGAAAAATTCGCCGAAGGAAACTGCGGGCAAGCGTGGACGCGGTCACCGCTTTCGT
>JAWVYK010000174.1:0-6105 GCA_033722755.1 Rhodovibrionaceae bacterium
GAACCCCGCGCTCTTCGCCCGCGTGGGGTTGATCTACCTATTGCTGATGCTTCCCTTCTTCTTCGGGGCAAACTGCATCGGCCTGACCTTCGCCGCCTTTGGCCGCTCCAGCGGACGCATCTACCGCTTCGACCTGGTGGGCTCGGGCCTTGGCGCGCTGGCTGTGACCATTGTGCTCTTCGCTATCCGGGCCGAAGACGCGCTCAGGCTGCTGCCGCTCCTGGGCGCACTGGCCGCGGGCTTGGCCGCTTGGAGCAGCACGCGCCTGGCAACGGGCATGCTCGTCGCCGCGGGTCTTGCGGTCTCGCTGGTGCTTCCCGGACGATGGATCGAGCCGCAGGTCTCGCAATACAAGGACCTGGCGCGCGCGCTCGACCTGCCCGGCGCGGAGATCGTCACGGAAAAAACCGGGCCCATCGGCGAGATCGCCGTCCTGCGGAGCCCGCAGCGCCCTCTGCGCCATGCGCCGGGCCTCAGCCTGGAAAGCCCGGTCAGCCCGCCGGAGCAACTCGGCCTCTTCGTCGACGCCAATCTTGCGGGCGCCATTGCGCGCTATGAGGGGGACCGGGAAGCCCTGGCCTACCTGGACTACACGCCCCGGGCCGCGCCCTATCATCTGCTGAACCGCCCCAGGGTCCTGCTGTTGGGCCTTGGCGGCGGGGCCGGCATGCTCCTCGCCACCCGCTATCACGATGCCAGGCAGGTCGACGCGGTGGAGATTCAGCCGGCGGTGCCGCGCCTCCTGCGCGAGGAATTCGCCGAATACAGCGGGCGCCTTCTGGCGCCGAAATCGGTGCAGGCGCACATCGGCGAGGCGCGCGCCTTCATCGCGGCACGGCAAGCGCAATACGATCTGATCCAGCTACCGCCACTGGACTCCTTCGGAGCGGCGGCGGGTGGCCTCGGCGGGCTGCAGGAAACCTATGCCTATACGCTGGAAGCCTTCGAGGCCTATCTCGGGCACCTGTCCGAGGGCGGCATCCTCAGCGTGACGCGCTGGCTGCGCCTGCCGCCGCGCGACACCCTGAAGGCGGCGGCCACGGCAATCGCCGCGCTCGAGCGGGGCGGCGTGCAAGAGCCCGGCCGCCACCTGGCGCTGGTCCGCGGTTGGAAAACGACGACGCTTCTGGTCAAACGCACGCCGTTTTCCCGGGACGAAACCGCGAAGCTTCGAGCCTTCGCCCGAGAGCGCAGCTTCGACACGGCCTATTACCCGGACATGCCGCGCAGCGAGGCGAACCGCTTCAACGTGCTGGAGGAGCCGTACTTCTACGACGGCGTCTCCGCCTTGCTGGGCCCCGAACGCGGGCGATTCATGGAGCGCTATAAATTCGACCTCGAGCCCGCCACGGACGATCGTCCCTATTTCTTCGACTTCACGAAGCTGGGCGCCATGCCGGAATTGCTGTCCCTGCGCACGCGCGGCGGCATGCCGCTCATCGAGTGGGGCTATATCGTCCTGCTGGCGACGCTCGTGCAGGCGGCCGTCTTGAGCTGTCTTTTAATCCTGGCGCCCCTGGCGGCCCTGGGCGGAGGAACGCACGCGAAGGGCGCCCGCGGCGCGGTGACGCTCTACTTTCTGCTGCTCGGGCTTGGCTTCTTCTTCATCGAGATCGCCCTGATCAAGCGTCTGACGCTCTTTCTCGGTCATCCGCTTTATGCGGTGGCGGTCGTGCTCGCCGCGTTCCTGGTCTTTGCGGGCCTGGGCAGCGGCTTTACTCCGCGCCTCACCGAACGCCTGAGGGGGCGCCGGCTGGGTGCTCTCGACGCCGTCGGCGCTGCCATCGCCGGGTTCGGCCTCATGTATATTCTCGCCGGTCCGGCCTTGCTGAACGCTGCCATGGCCTGGCCGCTGCCGGTGAAGATCGCCCTGGCGCTGGCGCTGCAGGCGCCGATTGCCTTTGCCATGGGCATGCCGCTGCCGCTTGGCATCGCGCGCATTTCCGAGGGGGCGTCGGAACTGGTGCCCCTGGCATGGGGCGTGAACGGCTGCGCGTCGGTGGTCAGCACCGTGCTGGCGGCGCTGATTGCGATCCATGCCGGCTTCACGGTGGTGGTGGCCATCGCCCTTGCGCTTTATCTGCTGGCGGCACTCGCTTACCGCCGGCTGCCGGCTGGCGACGAAGGCATTGCGCAGGGACGCGAAGCATCGCCCGGTTGAGGAGGATTGCGATTTGGCCGAAGCAGCCTGGTGGTGCGACGCGGTGCTCTACCAAATCTATCCGCGCTCCTTTCAGGACAGCGACGGCGACGGCGTCGGCGACCTGGTCGGCATACGCGAGCGGCTGGGCTACCTCGAGAGCCTCGGCGTGGATGCGCTTTGGCTGTCGCCGTTCTATCGCTCGCCGATGGCGGATTTCGGCTACGACGTCAGCGACCACTGCGACATCGACCCGCTGTTTGGATCGCTCGCGGACTTCGACGCGCTGCTTGCCGCGTGTCATGAACGGGGGCTGAAGCTGCTGATCGATCTGGTGCCGAACCACACCTCGGTGGCGCATCCCTGGTTCGAGGATTCGCGGGCCTCTCGCAGCGCCGAGAAGCGCGACTGGTATATCTGGCGCGATCCCGCCCCGGACGGCGGGCCCCCGAACAACTGGACCTCCGAATTCGGCGGCAGCGCCTGGCAATGGGACGCCCGCACGGGGCAATACTACTATCACGCCTATCTGCCCGAGCAGCCGGACCTGAACTGGCGCAATCCCGCGGTTCGCCGGGCCGTATTCGACATCATGCGGTTCTGGCTGGATCGCGGCGTGGACGGGTTTCGCATCGACGTCGTCTGGCACCTCGCGAAGGATCCGCGGTTCCGCGACAACCCGGTGGAGCGCGATCCCGCCTCGGGCCGGGAGCGGCAGGTGCGTCTCTACAACACCGACCGCCCGGATGTCTTCGACTACATCGCGGAGATGTGCGAGGTGACCGGCGCCTACGAGGGGCGGGTGCTGATCGGCGAGATCTATCTGCCGGTGGACCGGCTCGTGGACTACTTCGTCCGAAAGGGCGGCTGCGAGCATCTGCCCTTCAACTTCCATCTGGTTCTGAAACCCTGGAAAGCGCAGGCCATCGGCACCTCGATCGAAGAGTTCGAGAGCCGGCGCCCCGCCGATGGCACGCCGGTCTGGGCACTGGGCAACCACGACGTGGCGCGGGTGGCCTCGCGTATCGGCGGCGATCAGGCGCGCGTGGCCGCCATGCTGCTTCTGACGCTGCCCGGCATGCCGACCGTCTACTATGGCGACGAGCTCGGCATGCGGGACGCCGAAGTGTCCGACGCGAATTCGCAGGATCCGCTGGCGCAACGGATCGCCGGCCGCGGGCGCGACGGGCCGCGCGCGCCGATGGCCTGGAGCCGCAGAGCCGAATGGGGCTTCACGGAAGGCCGGCCCTGGCTCGACTTCGCCGCTAATGCCGAAGAGGCCAACCTTGCGGCGCAGCGGCGCGACCCATGCTCCATGCTGGCGCTCTACACGGCTCTCATCGCCCTGCGCAAAAGCAGCGCCGCGTTGCGTCGCGGCGAATGGCGGCTGCTCCAGGCCGGCGACGGCGTATTGGCCTACGAATTGTCCTTGCAGGGCGAACGGCTGCTGGTTGCGCTGAACTTCTCGAACTCGGAGCGGACGCTGAAAACGCAGGCGCGGCAAGCCGACCTGCTCCTTTCCACATGTCTCGACCGGCCTTCGCCGGCGCAGGAAGATGGCGTGCGGCTTCGTGGAAACGAAGGGCGTGTGCTCTCCCTCGGCGCGGCGTGACGAAGGACAGGAGCTATAGGCAGCCTGGAGCCGGCAGCGCCGGGGCGCTCGCGCCCGAGGCCGGTTTCGCCGTGCACTGCCTTCGTCCGGGTCTTACCCGGGCGTGGCTGCGGCCCCGGCCATAACGGCCACGGCTCAGGCGCGCTGCCAGACGCAGCGTCCGCCGACGAAGGTCATCTGCGGCTGGAGGTCCGCGTCGAGAAGCGTGAAATCCGCGTCATAGCCCTGCGCGAGTCGGCCTTTGTGCGATGAGAGGCCAAGCACTCTCGCGACGTTGCCGCTGATGATCCCGAGTGCCTCGGGCATATCGAGAACGCCATCCAGCACGAGGCGCCGCCAGTCGTCCAGAAACGGCCCGTTGTCGGCGACGCCCATGGCGACCAGCTCGCCGGCCTCGTTGAACTGCGGCAGGCTGCCGTTGCAGTCGGAGCTCATGGTAATCAGGCGGCTGGGCACACCCAGGTCGAGGAGCTTTTTGACGCCGTTGAAGCCGGTGGACTCGTCATCCTCGTCTTCGCCGTCGAAAGCGGTGACGTCGACTGCCGCGTCGAATGTTGTCGCATATTGCGCGGCCTCGGCCAGCAGTTCCGGCCTGCGGTTGACGTGCGTCGGAATGATCTGCTCGGCGGGAATTTCGGTCTCTTCGAGCAGCCGCCGCAGCATCTCCAGGCCGCGCGTGCCGTCGCCGAGGTGAAAGTGGCAGATGCCGCGCTTGCCGGCCAGCATCGCCCCGACGCGCGCATCCGCGACGAGGCGTTCGATTTCGTCCTGGCGCGGCTGGCTGGAGCGGTGATCGGAAATGGCGATCTCGCCGACGCCGATCACCTCGGGAATCCAGTTCAGATCGCGCTGGATGTCGCCGGTCAGCGTCGGCGGCGGCACGCGGTAGGCGCCCGTATACATGTAAGCCGCTATGCCTTCCTCTCGCAGCGCGCGGACCTTCGCCAGCAAATCCGCGGGTGAGCGGCTGATGCTGTCGGTTCCCAGCACGCCGACGATCGCGGTGATGCCGCGGCGCGCGATGGTCTCTGCGGTGATTTCCGGGCAGCGCGTCGCATAGCCGCCTTCGCCGCCGCCGCCAGTGGCGTGGACGTGCTGATCGATGAAGCCGGGCACGGCCATGAGGTCCGGCGCCTCCACCACCTCGACGGGCCAGTCCGCCGGAACGCTCAGGGCATCCCCCACGGCGGCGATGCGCTCGCCGGCGATGAGGATATCTGTTGCCTTTGTGGCCTCCGGCGCGTAAACCCTAGACGCCTTGACAAGCCTCAGCATCGTTTGCATCTCCAAAACGGTGATTGGGATGTGGGCCCGGTCGCGACCGGGTGAAGAGATCACACACGCCAAGCGGCGTCTATCCTCCACACAACTTAAACAGACTTGCCGGCGGCTCGCCTGCCGAAGCCGAGCTGTCGACAGCCGTAAGGGGTTGAATGCGACCGAGAATTATCTTGACACTAACCTTGTAACAACGACTCATGATTGACACGATTTACTTGGAGTCGCGAGTCCTGCAGGACACGGAGAAAGAACCGTCGCTCCCTGGTGTGCGACTGCGCTTGGCCGAACGGCGCTCAACAACTTCCCCAGCAAGTACTGTTTTTGCAGGAGTATGCGGTTTTACTGCACGAAAGGCGTCGCGGCAGTGACGGTGTATGAGCAATGAACGTGAACCGATCCATACCACTTGGCCATCTGGTCGCCATCGGCGGCGCCGAGGACAAGACCTCCGAACTGGAGATCCTCAAGCGGGTGTATTCGCTGGCGCCGGCCGACAACAAGACGGTCGCGGTGATTGCCACGGCCAGCGGCATTCCGCACGAAGTCTTCCCGATGTACGAGGAAGCCTTTGGCCGCCTTGGCGCCAAGGAGGTGCATCACCTCGACATCCGCACGCGCGAAGACGCGCAGAATCCGAAGCTGGTGAAGACCATTGGCAAGTGCGGCATCGTCTTCTTCACGGGCGGCGATCAGTTGCGGCTGACCAACACATTGGGCGGCTCGCCCGTGTTGCAGGCGATCCGCGAGCGCTATGCCGAAGGCGCCGTTGTCTCGGGCACAAGCGCCGGAGCCGCGGCCATGTCGGCGACGATGATCTACGACGGCTCTGCCGCCGATGCACTGCGCAAAGGCGCGGTCAAGATGAGCAGCGGCCTCGCATTCGTCGAGGGCATCGTCATCGACAGCCATTTCCTGGAACGCGGACGCTTCACCCGGCTCATGGAAGTGGGCGCGACAAATCCTGAGTACATCGGCATCGGAATCGGTGAGGATGCGGGCGTCATCGTCCACGATGGCCAGATTTTGGAAGCCATCGGCCCGGGTCATGTGGTAGTGGTCGACAGTCTGAATC
>JAWVYK010000175.1:0-6087 GCA_033722755.1 Rhodovibrionaceae bacterium
ACACCGGCGCGCGCGTCAATCAGGAACAGCACCACATCGGCTTCGGCGATCGCGGTTTCTGTCTGCCGGCGCATACGCGCCTCGAGGCTTTCGTCGCTCACGTCCTCGAGCCCTGCGGTGTCCACCACGCGAAATTCCAGTTCGTAGAGCCGGCCTTCGCCCTCTCGCCGGTCGCGCGTGACGCCGGGCTGGTCGTCGACCAGCGCCAGGCGGCGCCCGACAAGGCGGTTGAACAGCGTCGACTTGCCCACGTTGGGCCGGCCAACGATGGCGAGGGTAAAGGACATGAATTGTTTCCCGGCGCGCCGGCGCGGCAGTGCGCCCGGCTCACGCTGAAGGACTGCGCGAAGCTCCGCCCCCGATTTAGGCGATCAGCGGAACTTTGCCAATCGCGCGTTGTCGGTGAGGAAGTAGACCGCACCGCCGACGACGATGGGCGACACCGCCGCGGGCCCGGGCAGGTCCACCTTGCCGAGCACCCGGCCGTCATAGGGCGAGACGGACCACGCCTCGGCCGTGGAGCTCGCGACGATCAGCCGATCCTCCGCAAGCACCGGGCCGTACCAGGAGATCGGATCCTCTTCGTCCTCCGGATCCTCGTAGCGCGGCAGGTCCTGCACCCAGACCACGCGCCCGTCCTGCCGGGTGAGTGCGACGAGTTGCTGCTGCGTGGTGAGCTGATAGATGAAGTTGCCGCCCACCCAGGGCATCTGCACGCCGCCAAGCTGGATGTCCCAGGCGCGGGCGCCGCGACGCAGGTCGATCGCCACCATGCGGCGCGAGTTGCTGACGGCGAACACCACGCCACGGTCGATGACCGGGTTGCCCTGAATATCGGGCAGGTCGGCGATCGGATTCACCCGCTGGATGGAGGTGAGGGTATCGCTCCACAGCTCGCGCCCGTTCTCTGCACGCAGCGCATAGATTTCGCCCGAGGAATAAGTGGAGACCACCGTGGAGGCATCGACCGCCGGCGAGCTGCCGCCGACCAGGCCGGCGGTTTCCTGAATCCCGCGGTGCGTCCAGATGACATTGCCCTCGGTGGCGTCGATGGCGTGGGTCTGGTTGTCCACCGTGATCACGTAGACCCGACCCTCGTCGACGGTCGGCGCCGCGCGCATCGGGGCGGGCACACGCGCGCGCCACAGCTCCTCGCCGGTCGCCGCGTCGAGCGCGAAGACGTAGGCGAAACCGGTGCTGACATAGATGCGGCCATCGCTATAGGCCACGCCGCCGCCAAAGAAGCCGTCGTCCTCGTCCTCGATCTCCAGGTCGACTTCCCAGACTTCCCGTCCGCTGTCGACATCGATCGCCTTGACGTTCGTGCGGGCGTCCAGGGTGTAGGCCCGGCCTTCCGCCACCACCGGCTGCGCCAGCAAGTAGGCATCGTAGGAGCCGCCTTCGCCGATATCTGCGCGCCACAGGCTTTGCGGATTCTCGCTAAGCGCCAGATGATAGAGCACATGCTTGGCGTTGCCCCCGGCCTGTGGCCAGGTCTCGTTCAGAAACGGGGGCGGCAAGCGGATTTCCACATCCGAGACGCTTGGGTCGGGCTGAATGCCTTCTTCCAGGGAGAGCACCGAGATGCGGTCACCGGGAAGCGGTTCCTCGTCGTCGCCGAAAATGTCGAGCGCCCCGCACGCCGACAACGCCATGGCGGCGCAGATTGCCGAGAGGCTTCGGCCCGTCCGCAAGAGCCCATAGGTCATTTCGGAGTCCCCATTCTTCCCAGACACTAACGAGTTGCACCCTCTTGGCGTTTGGCCCGCCGCCGGCGCCGGCTACTGGACGAGGCGCAGAAGCTGCGAGGCCCGCGCCCGCGCCGCCTGCGGCGCCTGGGCATTGTCCGTGATCTGGCGCAGCAGCTCCGCAGCCCGCTGGTTCGCGCCTTGCTTCAGTGCCAGCGTCGCCGAGAGTTCGATAGCGGTGATCGCGAAAGGTCGGCCCGGTTGCATGAGCGGCTGAAGCCGGCTTTCGAGGGCCGCCGCATCGCCCGTATCGACCTGGTGCATGACCGAGAAAATGGTCGCCAGGTCCTGCCAGATCTGGCCCACGGAGCCGTCCGAGGCGATGCCATCCCAGGCTGCGAGCGCCCCGGCGACGTCTCCCTGCTCGGCGCGCAATTGTGCCGCCTGGAACCGCGCCAGTGTCGGATATCCCCCGAGATCCTTGTCGGCCAGCGCCGTATAGCGTTCGAGGGCCGCCTGCGTCTGCCCGCTTTCAGCGAGTTCAACGGCTTGCGCATAGGCTGCCGCTTGGTCATCGAGCGCGCTTTGGCGCCAGTGCGTCCAGCCTTGGTAGCCCGCCACCGCCACGACGATGACCGCCGCGATGCCGATGACGTATTTCCCATAGCGCTTCCACAGGCGTCCGTAGTGTTCGCGCCGGACTTCCTCGTCCACTTCGCGGAAGATGTCGCTCAATGTTCTGCCGTCCCGTCGGTCCGCATTCGATTTGCCCCCTGTTCGCCCCGCCGGCGACGCGCGCACCCGCCCGCGCGCAGGCAGCCTGCGTTAAAGCGCGCTTCCTTACAACGCCAAACCGCCGGTATCAAGCCGCAGAGCCGCGCCACTTAATGGAACACCCCATCGAGGGTATCTGTTCACGGGGCCCCTCGCCCGTGCGGGCGACCTGGACCATCGCGTCGAAGAGCTCCCGCGGGGCGTCGGGAACCGCCTCGCGGCGCGATTCGTCGAGTCGACCGCGATACTGAAGCTCCAAATCCGCGTTGAAGCCGAAGAAATCCGGCGTGCAAACCGCACCATAGGCGCGCGCCACCTCCTGCGTGCGGTCGATCAGGTAGGGAAATGCAAAGTCGTGTTCGCGCGCGAAGGCCTTCATCCGCTCGAATCCGTCTTCCGGATAAGCCTCGGTGTCGTTGGGCATGATCGCCACCGACTCGACGCCGTGCTCGCGCAGCTCGCGGGTATCGCGCACGATGCGGTCGATCACCGCCCGCACATAGGGGCAATGATTGCAGATGAACATGACGAGCGTGCCGCTGGAGCCGCGCAGATCCTGCAACCTGTGCGTCTTTCCATCCGTGCCCTCGAGCTCGAAATTTTCGGCCTTCCAGCCGAAATCGCAGACGTCCGGCGATACCGCCATGGCCTCCTCCCTTGTTTCGCCGTCGGATCGCGAAATGCTTCGTGCGTATTCCGAAAGGTTAACGAGTCTGTTGGCAAGTGTCTCTCGCCATTAAGGTTTCTTTACGGCGGCGGGCTTTTGGGGAAGAATGCCTGAAAAAGACTGTCAGGAGGAACGGCCCTGGACATGAGCCGGCTCTATTATCTGGAAGAGCACCGCCGTCGGATAGCACCCACGTTCTTCGACCGTCGCGAGCTCAACTTGCTGCTGTCGCTCTACAGCCGGCGCGTCATGAACGGCGAATGGCGCGACTACGCAATCGACCAGAAGGACGGCATGGCGATGTTCTCGGTATTCCGGCACAGCCACGACCGCCCGCTTTACAGCATCACAAAGAAGCCCGCGCGCGGAAGCCGTGAGGTCGAGTATGCCGTTTTCTGCGGCAGGGAACGCCTGGCGCGGGCCAAGAGCCTGTCGGAGGCGCTGGCCGTTTTCCAAGAGCGGCTGAAGCTGGTGACCTGACCTAGGGCGCGCCTTTTCCCCGAACACTCTCCGCAAAATCGGTCCAGAGCCCCGGCCCGAAGCCATTCGCTTGGCGGCGGCAAATGTTCTTGTTATGTTCTTTTTTATCGGGAACGAGGATGCCAAGGGAAGGCGCGCATGTCCGCAATCAAACGCCGGGCGATGCAGACCGCCGACGCACGCCGCAGCGCTGCACGCCTGGGCCGGTTGGCGCGCGAGGGCGTGGATATCTTCTGCTGGTGCAACCGCTGCGGACACAATGCCGTGCTGGAAAGCGCAGCGTTGGCGGCGGAGCTCGGTCCCGAGATGCCGGTGCCGGATATCGGCGCCCACCTGCGGTGCTCCGGCTGCGGCTGCAAGGACGTCGCCTCGCGCCCGTCGTGGCCATCGCCGGGCCGCGTCGCCGGGCACGATTGAAGCCGCGCCTTGACCGGCGGCGGAACCGAACGCAGATCAATGCTCGTGCGTTGGTTCTTTCAGACAATGCAAAAGGGTGCGAAGCTGAAAGCCGCTTTCAGCGGACCCCCGAACTCACGCCCGGACAGAGAGAAAGGCGCTTAGAGATGCAGGTTCCTTTGGAATTGGCCTTCCACAACATGGACCAGTCCGATCAGATTGAATCCATCGTCACTCGTCAGGTAGAGAAGCTCGAGCGATTTTCCGACAAGATCATCCACTGCCGCGTCGCCGTCGAGGCGCGCCACAAGCAGCCTCACAAATCGACGCTGGGCATCAATGTCGAGGTCAGCGTTCCGGGAAACGTCATCGTTGCCAAGCGCGAAACGCGCCCGCACGAGGTGCACGACCACAACGACGCCTATGGAGTCATCCAGGATGTCTTCGGCGCGGTGGTCAAGCAGCTCGAAACCTATAAGGACAAGCGCCGCCACCAGGTCAAGACGCACGAGCAGGGGCTGGACTTCGGCCGGATCGTCCGTCTCGACAAGGAACGCGAACACGGCTTCATAGAGACGGCCGGCGGCAACAATATCTTCTTCCACCGCGACGTGGTGGAAGAGGGCGAATTCGAGCGGCTGGATGAAGGCATCGGCGTCTATTACTCGATGTCGCCGAACGAAGGCCCGATGGGTCCGCAGGCACGCATGGTGCGTGTGGTCAAGGCGGACCACGTCGAATAGCCGGCGGAGCGCAGCGCGAATAGACGAAGGGCGGCCTCTCTGGCCGCCCTTTTCTTATGTCGCCCGATCTATTCGCCCTGCCGCAGGCGGCCGCTTGCGCGATCGACGAGCCAGCGCTGCACCAGCGAGTCGTCGCGCGTGACGATCTCGACCACGATGGTGTCCTCGTCGTCCGGCACAACCTCGACCTTGCCGAGCTTCAGGCGCGGATTGCCGTGGCGCTCCAGCCTCTCCCGGAAATCCGCCGCCACGTCCTCGGGCGCAAGGTCGGGCTTTGCGACCGGCGCCATGCCGTAGATCATGCCGGGCCCGATTCCCCGCCGCATGCCGCCATGCATTCCAGGCCCGTGCATTCCAGGCCCCTGCATTCCAGGCCCGTGCATTCCAGGCCCGCGCATTCCAGGCCCGGGCATTCCAGTCCCCTGCATGCCCTGGTGCATGCCGTGACGGGGGCCGGCATGCATCCCTTCATGCATGCCGCGGTGCATCTTCCGGTGCATCATCCCTTGGTCGTGCATGTGTCGGCCGGCAGCGCCGTGGTGATGGTCATGATGCTCGCCATAATGCCCGTGGCCGCGATAGTCGTCGGAATCGCGCCCCCGATGACCGTAGCCTTCATGGTCGTGGCGGTGGCCGTAATGGCGGCCATAGCGATGATCGTCGTCGCCGGCATGGTGGTGGCCATAGCCGTAGTCGTCCCGCTCGGACTCCCGCGGGCCGCTGCGGGGCGCCTGTGTGCCTCGCGGCATATCGTCGCTGCGCATCATATGCTGGCCGCCCATGCGGCTTTGATCGTCGGTGGTTTGTGCTGTGCCCTGGACTGGCTCCAGTACCAGCACCAGCGCCAGCACGCCCGCCAGCGACACTCCGGCGCGCGCTATCGATTTCCGTGTCATGAAACACTCCGGTTGGAAGTAAATTCGGATGAGCTAATCCTCGCCTAACAGAGTGGGAAGCACCTTGAGGTATATCAAGGATGTTTCCCCAATGCGGACCGAACGCCTATTCCCACTCGATCGTGCCGGGCGGTTTGGAGGTGACGTCGTAGACCACGCGGTTGATGCCGCGCACCTCGTTGATGATCCGCGTCGCCACGCGGGAGAGGAAATCGTGGTCGAAGGCGAAGCTGTCCGCCGTCATACCGTCGGTGGACGTCACCGCCCGCAGCGCGCAGACGTGGTCGTAGGACCGGGCGTCGCCCATCACGCCGACCGTGCGCACCGGCAGCAGCACGGCGAAGGCCTGCCAGATCGCGTCGTAAAGCCCGGCCTTGCGGATCTCGTCGATATAGATCGCGTCGGCCTGGCGCAGGATCTCGAGCTGGGCGCGGCTGAACGCG
>JAWVYK010000176.1:0-6023 GCA_033722755.1 Rhodovibrionaceae bacterium
ATCTTCCTGGAGAACGAGATTCTCTACGGCCAGAGCTTCGAAGTGCCGAAGAGCGACGACTGGACCGTGCCAATCGGCAAGGCCCGCATCGCACGCAAGGGCGGCGACGTCACGCTGGTGGCTTATTCGATTATGGTCGGCAAGGCGCTGGAAGCGGCCGAGCAATTGGCCGAGGACGGCATCGAGGCAGAAGTCATCGACTTGCGCACCATTCGCCCATTGGACATCGATGCGCTCGTGCGCTCGGTGAAGAAGACCAATCGCCTGGTCTCCTGCGAGGAGGGCTGGCCCTATGCCGGCATAGGCTCGGAAATCGCCTCGCTGATGATGGAACACGCTTTCGACTGGCTGGATGCGCCGGTCGCACGTGTCTGCGCCAAGGACGTGCCCTTGCCCTATGCGGCCAACCTGGAACAGATGGCCCTGCCACAGGCCCAGGACATCGTCGATGCGGCTAAAGGCGTCTGCTATCGCTCCTGATCCCGAGCGTCTGCCGACGAAGCCCGTTTTTCAAGGGGACAAGAAGAGATGCCGACAAACGTTCTGATGCCCGCGCTGTCGCCGACGATGACGGAGGGCAATCTCGCCAAGTGGCACGTCAAGGAGGGTGACGAGGTCAACGCCGGCGACGTGATCGCAGAGATCGAAACGGACAAGGCGACCATGGAGGTCGAAGCGGTCGACGAGGGCACGGTGGGCAAGATCGTCGTCGATGAAGGCGCCGAGGGGGTGAAGGTCAACGAGGTGATCGCCATCCTGCTGGAAGAGGGGGAAAGCAGCGACGACCTCGACAAGGCGCCGCCGCCGCCGGAAGCCGCCGGCGACGAAGGCGAGGACGAGGCGCCGTCGAAGGAGGCGAAGCAAGAGAAGCAAGAGAAGAAAGAAGACAAGCCTGCGCCCAAGCAGGAAGACGAGAAGGCCAAGAAGGGCGACGGCAAGCCCGCGGTCTCCGACGATGCGCCACCGGCGCCTCCGGCGCCCAAGGATTCCAGCGGCGAGCGCGTGAAGGCCAGCCCGCTCGCCCGGCGCATGGCGCAACAGGCCGGCATCGACCTGACGCAGCTCAAGGGCAGCGGACCGCAGGGCCGCATCGTCAAGGCGGATATCGAGACGGCCATGGAGAAGGGCGAGGCCAAGGCCGCGCCAGAGGAAGCCGCGCCGGCACCTGCGGCCGCCGCCGAGGCGGGTGCGCCGCCGACCGCGGCCGCGCCTGGCGGCAAGGCCTTCGCCGATCAGCTCGGCATGGAATACGAGCAGGAAAAGCTGAGCGGCATGCGCAAGACGATCGCCCGCCGGCTTTCCGAGTCGAAGCAGACGGTGCCGCACTTCTATCTGACCATCGACTGCGAGGTGGACGAACTGCTCAAGGTCCGCAAGGAGCTGAACGCACGCGCCGGCGACAGCGGCGACTACAAGCTCTCGGTGAACGATTTCGTGATCCGCGCGGCCGCACTCGCGCTCAAGAAGGTGCCGGCGGCCAACGCCTCGTGGGACGAAAGCGGTCTCCTCTATTACAAGCACGCGGACATCTCGGTCGCCGTGGCCACGGAAGGCGGCCTGATCACGCCGATCATCAAGCAGGCGGAGACCAAGGGCCTGCAGACGATTTCCTCGGAGATGAAGGACCTGGCCGGTCGCGCGCGGGAGAACAAGCTGGCGCCTGAGGAATATCAGGGCGGCACGTTCTCGGTCTCGAACCTTGGGATGTTCGGCATCAAGCACTTCGAGGCGATCATCAATCCACCGCAGGGCTGCATCCTCGCCGTCGGCGCGGGCGAGCAGCGGCCGGTGGTCAAGGACGGCGCGCTGGCCGTGGCCACCGTGATGAGTTGCACGCTGTCCGTCGATCATCGCGTGGTCGACGGCGCGATCGGGGCGGAGTATCTGGCCGCCTTCAAGAAGCTCATCGAAGACCCGCTCACCATGCTGCTCTAGCCGGCGGCAAAAGGAAGAATGCACCCATGGCGGACACATCCTTCGATCTCATCGTCATCGGCGGCGGACCCGGCGGCTACGTCGCGGCGATCCGCGCCAGCCAACTGGGCATGAAGACCGCACTGGTGGAGCGCGAGCACCTGGGCGGCATTTGCCTGAACTGGGGCTGCATTCCGACGAAGGCGCTGCTGCGCGTGGCCGAGATCAACCACGTCCTGCACGAGCTCGACAAGTTCGGCCTCAGCGCCAAGGAGGTGTCCTTCGACGTCGAGAAGGTCGTGAAGTACAGCCGCGGCGTTGCCAAGCAGCTCACCTCGGGCGTCGGCCATCTGATGAAGAAGAACAAGGTCACCGTCTTCGACGGCCACGGCAAGCTGAACGGCAAGGGCAAGGTGAAGGTGGAGAAGGACGGAAAGTCGGTGGCGGATCTGAGCGCCAAACACATCATCCTGGCCACCGGAGCCCGGGCGCGCCAGCTGAAGGGGATGGAGGCCGACGGCAAGCTGGTGTGGACCTACAAGGAGGCCATGGTCCCCGAAACCATGCCAAAGAAGCTGCTTGTCGTGGGCTCGGGCGCCATCGGCACGGAGTTCGCGTCCTTCTACCTCGACATGGGCTGCGAGGTGACGCTAGTCGAGGTGTTGGACCGCATCCTGCCCGTGGAGGACGAGGAAATATCCGCCTTCGCCAAGAAATCGCTGGAAAAGAAGGGCATGAAGATCATCGTCTCGGCCCAGGTGAAGGAGTTGAAGACGGGCAAGGACGGCGTCACCGCGAAGATCGAGGCCGACGGCAAGAGCGAGGATCTCAAGGTCGACCGCGCCATCATGGCGGTGGGGATCGTCGGTAACGTCGAGGACATCGGCATCGACGACACCAAGGTGAAGGTCGAAAAGAGCCACATCGTCGTCAACGAGTGGCTGGAGACCGGCGAACCCGGTGTCTATGCCATCGGCGACGTCGTGGGCGCGCCGTGGCTGGCGCACAAGGCCAGCCACGAAGGCGTGATCTGCGTCGAGAAGATTGCCGGCGTCAAGGACGTGCATCCGCTGAAGACGAAGAATATTCCCGGCTGCACCTACTGCCGGCCGCAGGTTGCCAGCGTTGGTCTGACAGAGAAGCAGGCCAAGGAAGCCGGCCACGAGGTCAAGGTCGGCCGCTTCCCCTACATCGGCAACGGCAAGGCGATCGCGCTGGGCGAGCCGGAAGGCCTGGTCAAGACGGTATTCGACAAGAAGACGGGCGAGCTGCTCGGCGCGCACATGGTGGGCGCGGAGGTCACCGAACTGATCCAGGGCTATGGCATTGCGCGCACGCTGGAGACGACGGAGGCGGAGCTGATGCACACCGTCTTCCCGCATCCCACGCTCTCGGAAATGATGCACGAGTCGGTGCTGGACGCTTTCGGCCGGGCCATCCACTATTAGCCCAAGACCGCCTCCCGGCTGCAAAGCCCGCACTTATCCGCGGGTTGACGCAGGCAGGCGGGCCCGCCAAGTCTTGTATGATCCGTCGTCAATGACAGGACGCCGAACAGGTCCATGAGCGCTCAGACAGAAAAGCCGCGCCTCCGCCACCCCGAGAAGGCGCACAAACCCGACAATCCCGCCCCGCGCAAGCCGGACTGGATTCGGGTGAAGGCCCCTGTCAGCCGCGAATACCATGAGACACGGCAGATCGTTCGCGACCACAACCTGCACACGGTGTGCGAGGAAGCCGGCTGCCCGAATATCGGCGAATGCTGGGAAAAGCGCCACGCCACCATGATGATCATGGGCGGCGTGTGCACGCGGGCCTGCAGCTTCTGCAACGTGGCGACGGGCCGGCCGGACGCTCTGGATCCATTCGAGCCCACCAACGTCGGCCAAGCGGTGAAAAAGCTGGGGCTCGAGCATGTGGTGATCACCTCTGTCGACCGCGACGACCTGGCGGACGGCGGGGCGGAGCATTTCGCCCAGACCGTGCAGGCCATCCGGGAGGCCTCGCCCGGCACGACGATCGAGATTCTGACTCCCGATTTCCTGCGCAAGGACGGCGCGCTCGAGGTCGTTGTCGCCTCCAAGCCCGACGTCTTCAATCACAACCTGGAAACGGTGCCTCGCCTTTATCTTTCGGTGCGTCCGGGCGCGCGTTATTTCCATTCGATTCGCCTGCTGCAGCGCGTCAAGGAGCTGGCCCCCACGATGTTCACCAAATCGGGCATGATGGTGGGCCTGGGCGAGAGCCGCGACGAGGTCTATCAGGTGATGGACGACCTGCGCTCGGCCGACGTCGATTTCCTGACCATCGGCCAGTATCTCCAGCCCACGATCAAACACCACGCCATCGACCGTTTCGTCACGCCCGACGAGTTCCAGCAGTATGAACGCATGGCCTACAACAAGGGCTTCTTGATGGTCTCCGCCTCGCCGCTGACGCGCTCGTCCTACCATGCGGGCGAGGATTTCGCCCGGCTTCGCAGCAACCGCGAAGCCAAGTTGGCGGCGGCGGCCGGCTGACCGGTGCGTTAACCCTCAAACCCGCGAGGCGTTATGCCGACACACGCCGAACAGCGTGTCCTGCCTCACGAGCCGCATCAGCTTTTCGAGCTTGTTGCGGATGTCGAGAGCTATCCGGAGTTCCTGCCCTGGTGCATCGGCGCACGCGTGCGCAAGCGCGAGGGCAACACGCTGACGGCGGATCTGGTGATCGGCTTCAAGATGATCCGCGAGCGCTTCACGAGCCGCGTCAAGCTGGATCCCGACAACATGCGCATCGACGTCAGCTATCTCGACGGCCCATTCAAATATCTCGACAACCATTGGATCTTCTACAAGCATCACGAGGGCTGTCTGATCGACTTCTATGTCGATTTCGAGTTTCGCACCCGTTTTCTACAAAAGATGATCCAGCCGCTGTTCAACGAGGCCGTAAAGCGGATGGTCAAAGCCTTCGAAACCCGGGCGAACGAGCTTTACGCGCCGCGCGCCGACGCCGATGGGAACCGTCAGGCCACGGGATAACCGGCCGCCAGGGTTACGTACACGCCCACCACCATGACCGTGTTGAACAGCCCGTGGGCGACGATCGCCGGCCAGAGCGAGCCGGAGCGTTCGTAGAGCCAAGCGAACAAGGCCCCAAGAATGCTGAGCACGGGGGCCAGGAAGAGAACCCCGTGCAACATCCCGAACAGGACGGAACTCAGCACGAGGCCTGGCCAGAAGCCGATCCGCTCGCGTAGCCAGCGGTAAAGCACTGCGCGAAAGGTAATTTCCTCGACGATTGGTACGAGGCAACCCGCCACCAAGGTCATGCCGATCAGGCCGAGCCAGGAGAATCCGTCCGGGGCGATCACCTGGAGCTGCGGGTTCTGCGGAACTTCGCCCAGGACCGCCTCGATCACCAAGGTGTTGATGCCGGAAAGCGCAATCCCGGCGACCACCACGACGCATGCGCGTACGTACCAGCGGCTGTCGGCGCGGCGGAACCCGAGCTCTCGCCAGGTGATTCCGCGCCACCATTTGGCGATGGCAAGGACGATCGCCAGGAGCCCCGCTGCCTGCAAAGCCAGGATGGCGACGGCGGCCAGAACGCGGCTTATCGACCCGTCGCCGCCCAGTGGCGCCATCCAGCCTTGGGTGATCGCGATCACGACCGCCACCTGAACGCCGACGACGCCGAATATGGCGATCAGGAAGAGATCGAGGAGTTTCAGCGGCAACTTGCGCCGCGGCTCTCCCGCCGCGCTGTCGGCTGCTTGATCCCAAGTCATCGCCCGACCGCCGTCTCGAGGAGATCGAAGGCCTTGGCCACAGAAGCCAGGCGAATTGCCGCCCGGTCGCCGTCGAAGATCTGCCGGTGGTGCTCCGCCGCGCCGTGCTTCGCGCTCAACCCGAAATGCACAAGGCCAACCGGCTTATCCGCGGAGCCCCCGCCGGGACCCGCGACCCCGGTAACCGAGATGGCCGCGTGCGCCCGCGAATGCGCGAGGGCGCCTTCGGCCATGGCGCGGGCAACCTCCGCGCTCACGGCGCCGTGCTGTTCGATCAGCTTCGCCGGAACATCGAGAAGCTCGCTCTTGGCGTGGTTGGAATAGGTGACGAAGCCGC
>JAWVYK010000177.1:0-6016 GCA_033722755.1 Rhodovibrionaceae bacterium
CTGATCATGACGGGGCTGTTCGACCTGCGTATGCAGCGCACCGAAATCAGCACCTTCGACTGGATCATCATCGCCATCGCGTGGCTTCTGGCGCTCGGCATCCTGGTGGGTCTGCTGGTCGCGCTCTGGCGCGTCTACCAAGTGCGTGTCGAAAACGGCAACCGCATCATCTCCGAAGTGATGCGCTCCACCATGGAAGTCTCGGCCATGGTGTTCATCATCCTGGCGGGCGCGGGCATGTTCTCGCTCACCTTCCGCGGACTGGGCGGCGACGACATCATCCACGAGATACTCTCCAACCTGCCCGGCGGCGCGCTTACCGCCATGCTGCTGGTCATGGTGGTGATGTTCCTGCTGGGTTTTTTCCTGGATTTCCTGGAGATCGTGTTCATCGTCGTGCCGATCGTCTCGCCGGCGCTGCTGATGCTGGAGATCGAGCCCGGCGTTGCGATGAGCCCCGTTTGGCTGGGCGTCATGATGGCGATCAATCTGCAGACGTCGTTCCTGACGCCGCCCTTCGGGTTCGCGTTGTTCTATCTGCGCGGCGTCGCGCCCGAAAGTATCCGCACGGCAGATATCTACCGCGGCGTCGTCCCCTTTGTCGGCATCCAGCTCCTGGCGCTTGTGCTGCTCTGGTTCTATCCGGGTCTCGCAACGTGGCTGCCGAAAGTCATCTTCGGTTCGTAAGAAGCCGCCCGGGACATGCCCGGATAACAAAAGGCCGCCGGCGTCATACCGGCGGCCTTTTGCGCATCTGGCGGCATCAAGCTCTGCCTCAGGTCTCGCGCTTGATCAGATACCACATGCCGTGCACGAAGAAGACTGCCAGCGCCACCTTCGTGGGCTCGCTCAAAAGGAACGGCGTCACCCCGAACGCAATCGCCTTGTCGAAGCCGAACAGGACGGAAAGCCAAATCACGCCGGGCACGAAGAAGGCCAGCGTTCCGACCGCCATGCTGAGCGCCGTTCGCGCGATGCGGCGGGTCCAGCCGTGCTCGGCCAGCCAGCCGACGATGAAGGCGGCAATGATGAATCCGCCGAGATAGCCCGCCGTCGGCCCGGCCATGTAGGCAAGTCCCAGGCCTTTCTCCGGGGTGCCGGTAAACACCGGCAGGCCCGCCGCGCCTTGCGCCAGATAGAGCAGCACGGTCGCCACGCCGAGCCGCCAGCCATAGGCAGCGGCAAGCACCAGCACCACGAAGGTCTGCATGGTCATTTCGACCGGATAGAAGGGCACCTTCACTTTCGCTGAGGCGGTCAGCAGCAGGCTGCCGACAATGGCCAGAATCACGCCACGCAGGATGCGTCCGGCGCGGTCGTCCGCCGGCCAGAGAACCTGGCTGAGGACGGGGGAATGATCGAAAGACGTGTTCATATCGCGTTGTGCCTCGATTTGGTTGGCCGCCCTTTCCGGATGAGCGGCGTTGGCCCACGTTCTGCGCTACCGCTCTATAGCGTCCGTCGGCCTTTCTGTCATCCGTCAGCCGAACTTATTCGATTTTGGAAAGCCATTCGGCGGCATGCGACCGGCCTGACCGCGCTTGCCGAGCCATGCGGTCAGATCGTGCTCGGTGCGCGTGCGCCCTGCCCCAGCCGTCCAGGACAGGCCATCGGCAAGCGTGAAAACCTTAAGATCCGACAATCCGCCGTCGCGGTAGCGCTGCAGGATCACGCCACGCCCGCGCGCCATTTCCGGCACCTCGTCCAAGGCAAAGACCAGCAGCTTGCGGTTATCGCCGACCACGGCGACGTGGTCGCCCTCGGCCGGGGTGCAGGCGCAGGCCTCGGTCCCGCCCGAAACGTTGAGCACCTGCTTGCCGTTTTTCGTCTGCGCCAGCACGTCGTCCTCGTTGACGACGAAGCCGCGCCCGTCGCTCGCCGCGACGAGCAGCTTGCGAGCGGGCTTGTGGACGAAAAGCCCGACCAGATCGTCTTCCTTGGGCAGGTCGATCATCAGACGCACGGGCTCACCGAAACCGCGCCCGCCCGGCAGCTTGTCGACGCCCAGGGTGTAGAACCTGCCATTGGTGGCAAAGAGCAGGAGCTTGTCGGTGGTCTCCGCGTGCAGCACGAAGCGCTCGCGGTCGCCCTCTTTATATCGGGCGTCGGACACGTCGGACTGATGGCCCTTCATGGTCCGAATCCAGCCCTTGGAGGAGCACAGCACGGTGACCGGCTCACGCTCGATGACGGCCTCCAGAGGCACTGAAACTTCTCCCGGCGCGGCGCCAATCTCCGTGCGTCGCCGTCCGAGCTCGGTGTCCTGGCCGAACTGTTTCCTGATCCCTTGAATCTCATGGGCGACGACGCGCCAGCGCCGGGCCGGATCCTCCATCAGGTTCTGCAGATCGGCCTGTTCCTCCGTCAGCTCCGCATGCTCCTTGCGAATCTCCAACTCTTCCAGTTTCCGCAGGGCCCGCAGGCGCATGTTCAGGATGGCCTCGGCTTGCCGGTCGTTGAGGTCGAAGGTCCGCATGAGCTCCTGCTTCGGCTCGTCCTCCTCGCGAATAATGCGAATCACTTCGTCCAGGTTCAGGTAGGCGACCAGATAGCCGTCGAGCACCTCCAGGCGCCGCTCGATCTCCGTCAGGCGGTGACGCGTCCGGCGCTGCAAGACCTCGTGGCGGTGGTCGAGAAAGGCCTGCAGAACCTCCGGCAAGGTCATGACCCGCGGCGTATGGTCCGCATCCAGCACGTTCATGTTGAGCGTGACCCGGCTTTCCAGGTCGGTCTGCCGGAACAGCGAGGCCATCAGGACCTCGGGGTCGACGTTGCGGCTTTTCGGCTCCAGGACAAGGCGCACCAGGTCGGTCGACTCGTCGCGCACGTCGCCCAGCAGGGCCAGCTTGCGCGCGTTCAAGAGCTCCGCAATGCGCTCCACGAGGCGGGACTTGGGAACCTGGAAGGGCACCTCGGTCACGATGATGCGGTAGCCGCCGCCCTTGATCTCCTCCTTGTGCCAGCGCGCGCGCACGCGAAACGCACCCTTGCCTGTGGCATAGGCCTCGGCGATCGTCACGCGGTCCTCCATCAGCACGCCGCCGGTCGGGAAATCCGGCCCCGGCATGAGATCAACCAGCGTGTCGATACGCGCATTCGGATGCTTGATCAGGTGCAGCAACGCATCGCAAATCTCGCCGGCGTTGTGCGGTGGGATCGAGGTTGCCATGCCGACAGCGATCCCTTGTGCGCCATTGGCCAGCAAATTGGGAAAGGCCGCCGGCAGAACGATCGGCTCCTCCGACTCGCCGTCGTAGGTGGGGCGGAAATCGACCGCGTCCTCGTCGATGCCGGCCAGCAGCGCCTGCGACACCTCGGTCAGCCGCGCCTCGGTGTAGCGCATCGCCGCGGCGTTATCGCCGTCGATGTTGCCGAAGTTGCCCTGCCCGTCGATCAGCGGATAGCGCAGCGAGAAATCCTGCGCCAGGCGCACCAGCGCGTCATAGATCGCCTGGTCGCCGTGCGGGTGGAACTTACCGATGACGTCGCCGACCACGCGCGCGGACTTCTTGAAGCCGCCGTCGGGGTCCAGGCGCAGCTGGCGCATGGCGTAAAGCAGCCGCCGGTGGACCGGCTTCAGGCCGTCGCGCACGTCCGGCAGCGAGCGCGACATGATGGTCGACAGCGCATAGGCCAGATAGCGCTCCGACAGGGCGTCGCGCAGCAGCACGTCCTCGATGTTGTCGCCGGGTTCGGCAAGCAGGTCGCTCATGTGTCGTTTTCCGGATCAGGCAACGGCGTCAGTATACCAAGATATAGTATCCTCGCTCTCTCATCCATACAACGACCGGTGCTCCTTGCGGTCAAAATCTGTCGGCGCGGAAGGGCGCCAAATCCACGTCGGATGGCCGCTCGGCCACAAGATCGGCCACCAGTTGACCGGTGCGCGCGCCCAGCATCAGCCCGCAGTGACCGTGGCCAAAGGCAAAGACCGCGTTCGGATGCTTCGGCGCCCGCGAAATGACCGGCAGGGAATCGGGCATGGACGGCCGGAACCCCATCCACTGGCTGGCGCCCGTGTCGTCCGCATCGGGGAACCAGGCCTTCAGATGCTTGCGCAGCACCTCAGCACGCTGCCAGTTCGGAGGCGCGTCCAGCCCGCCGAGCTCGACCGTGCCGGCAGCCCGCAGTCCGTCTTCCAACGGGGTAATCGCGAAACCCTTTTCCGTCGAGTAGATCGCCGTCCGCGGCTTGGTGCCGGGGTTGGGAAGGTGCACATGATAGCCGCGTTCGGTATCCAGCGGCACGCGGCTGCCCAGTTTGGCCGCGAGCGGTTTGGACCAAGCGCCCGCAGCGATCACCACATGATCGCAATCTATCGGTCCCTCGCTCGTCACGACGGCGCGCGGACCTGCGTCCCCGATCTCGAAATCACGGACCTCGCAAAGGCGAAGTTCACCGCCCTCGCGCTGGAAGGTCTCGGCGAGGGTCCGTATCAGCCGGAAGTTGTTCGCGGCATAGCCGACGTTCGGATAGTAGATCGCCCGATGAAAGTCACCCTTGAGGGCAGGCTCCATTTGCCGGATCTCTTCCGCAGGCACCTCCTCCAGCGCGACGCCACGACGGCGCTGGAGCTCCAGCATGGGCCGGTAGCGCTCCAGCCCTTCTTTGGTTTCGTAGGGGCAAAGCCAGCCGGTGCGCCGGATGATGCCCGGCTCTCCGGCCCATTCGACGAGGGGCTCGTAGGCCGCGAGGTTGCCTTTCATCAGGCTCGCCAGCGCGCTCGAAATGCGCTCGACCTCTTGCTCTCGGCTCGCCGCCACGAAGCGCAGCAGCCACGGCATCAGGCGCGGCAGATATGACCAGCGAATCGCCAGCGGCCCCAGCGGATCCATCAGCATGCCGGGCACTTTCCAAAGGATGCCGGGCGTGGCCACCGGGATCACGGCTTCCTCGCCGATTACGGCGGCGTTGCCGAAGCTCGCGCCCTCGCCCGGACCTTCCCGGTCCAGCAGGATGACGCGGTGACCGTCGCGCAGCAGGTAAAGCGCCGAACAGACGCCAATCGCCCCCGCGCCAATCACCACAACAGTTTTAGGTTTTCCGTCCATCAGGGCTGTGCTGTAGACGAACGCAGTTCATGCGGCAAGGCGTCTTTCACCCGTCCGCCGGCGAGGATTCGAATGGAAACATATCCCCCAGGCGCTGACGGGCCGGGGGCAGCGACCGGTCCTGCGGGTGAAAGATATGGCGCTCCAGGAAATAGGCCGTCAGGCGCAAACCCTGGGCCACCTCCGCGCGGCCGCCCTCGCCACGTCCTACGAGGAAACCGGGAAGATGCAAAAGCTTGTCGCGATAGGGCTCGCCCGCCGCCAGCGACACCGCACGCCCGCTGCGCGGACTGACATAGGCGAGCCTGTCGTTGTCGCCGCCGCCGGCGCAGGCCGAGAGATCCAGTCCGTAGCCTAATGCCGTCAGAAGCTGCAGTTCCCAGGCAACGTAGGCTTCTGCCCAGTGGTCGCTGTCGAGCGCGGCGATCAGGGCCCTGAGCCCGGTAAAGCAGACATCGTGGTTTTCGCGTTCCGGCAGGGCACGTTCGCTCACCGCGGCGGCCGCGCTCAGCGCCGCCAGGCGCTGGGCCGAATCCATGAGCCGCGCCCCCGGGCTTTCCTGGAGCTCGAAACGCCACTCACCCAGATGCTCGGGCAGGCGCGCGCGCCACACCGCATCGACCAGGTTGCCCGGCTGCAGGGTGGCCCGGACCTTGCGGCTTTGACCGCCGCGCAGCAGCCCGGCATGGCGTCCATGATCGCGCGTCAGTGTCTGCACCACCGCGGAGGTCTCGCCGTGCGGCCGCGTGGATAGAATGATGGCTTCGTCGCGCCACTCGATCATGACGCAGAGATGGCGAAAGACACCGGCCAAGTCGAGAGGGTGCGTGCGGTCATGCGTCAAAATCCAGTCCCAGCTGGCGGTAGCGCGCCGGGTCGTCCAGCCAGTTCTCGCGGACTTTCACATGCAGGAACAAGTGCACGGGGCAGCCCAGCATGTCCTGCAGGTCGTGCTGCGCCGCCTC
>JAWVYK010000178.1:0-5995 GCA_033722755.1 Rhodovibrionaceae bacterium
AGGGAAACCGTGGAAAGATCGGTGTGCATGATTCGCGACTCTAATGCTTGAATCTTGGCAGGGCTATGACGAAGCCGGGCAAAAAGCAACCACCGTCGAAGCACCGGAGCCTGCGCACCTACTGTTCCTCGTCCGGCCAGATGCCCTGGCCCGCCGCCGCATCGAAGCCGAGCGCCGTCCAGGCATTTAACATGTGCTCGGCAAGCGGCGCGGCAATACGCAGCGTGGTCCCATCCTCCGGATGCGGCAGCGCCACCTCGCGAGCGTGCAGCAGCAGCCGGCCCGGCAGATCCGGCAGGTCGTCGGGGTGCGCCTTGTCGCCACCGTATTTGCCGTCGCCCAAAATCGGATGGCCGACCGCGGCCAGGTGCGCGCGGAGCTGATGGGTGCGCCCTGTCAGCGGCATGAGCGCCAGCCAAGCCGCCCGCCCGCGGCTTTCGGCGATGGTGCAGTACAGCGTTTCGGCATGCTGCCCGTGCCGCCGGTCGACGCCCATGCGCTCGCCCTCGCGCGCCGGCAGCTTGGCCAGCGGCAGATCGATACGCCCGGCCGGCGCCTTTGGCGCGCCGACGACCGCCGCCCAGTACAGCTTGCGCACGTCCTTGCCCTTGAAGGCGGCGGTCAGCGCGCGCGCCGTTGCCGCATCGCGCGCCAGCAGCAGCACGCCACTGGTGTCCTTGTCCAACCGGTGAACGAGGCGCGGCGGCTCCGCTTTGTCGAAGGCGAGCGCGCCCAGCATCGCATCCAGATGCCGTTTTTGTCCGCTGCCGCCCTGGACGGCCAGCCCGGCGGGTTTGTCGATAGCGAGCAGGCAGTCGTCCCGGTAAAGCACGCGCGCCTGCAGGTTTTCGGCGTCGACGCTGGAGACGGCCGGCGACTTGGCCTGCGCGGCGGCCCCCGCGTCGCCCTCAATCTGTGGCGGGATGCGTAACTCCTGGCCGGCTTCCAGACGCGTGGAGGGCTTTGCTCGCGCGCCGTCCACCCGGATCTGCCCGGTACGCAGCAGCTTCGCCAGCAAGCCAAAGCCTATCTGCGGGTAATGGCGCTTGAACCAGCGGTCGAGACGCTGGTCCGCGTCCTCGGGCCCGATTCGGACCGATCGCACCCGGCTCATGACAGGACGTGTCGGAAAAGATACATGCCGGCGAATAGGCCGCCCACGGAAAGGCAAACGGACGCAGCAACATAGAGCGCGGCGTTGAAGTCCTGTCCACGCTCGACCAGGAGCGCCACGTCCAGCGAAAAGGCCGAGAACGTCGTGAACGCGCCCAGCACGCCGACAGTGAGAAATGCCCGGAGCTCCGCCGAGGGCGACCACGCAAGCGCCATCAGTTCCACCAGGACGCCCATCACGAAGGAGCCGATCACATTGGCTGCAAGCGTGCCGAATGGGAAACCATGGCCTGTCAGCGCGGCCACCTTTGCAATGACGAAATGCCGGCCCAGAGCGCCAACGGCGCCTCCGAACGCAATCGCCAGCAAAAGCTTCATGATGCTCCACCGTCTATGCCTGTCGCGTGCCCCACGATGAAGCATGAGCCGGCAGCCCCTCGGGATTGCGACACATGCTCCGGCGCGGGCCGTTGTTGCTTAGCAGAGCGTCCAAGGCCTGGCAAACGAGAGGCCGTACGGGTGGCGGGGAGACTAGGCCGCGCTGGGGGAAATCTTGCCGTTCAGCCAGTCCAGACAGTTGCGCGTGCGCATGAGATGAACGCCGATGCGGCCCAACTCCGTCAGTCCGTCCTCGCTCGAGCCGCAAAGCGCATCGGAGGCCACGACGACACGGAAATCGCGTTCGCTCGCCTCGTAGACAGTGGCGCGGGCCGCCGTCGGGAAGTTGCAGCCGCAAATCACCAGGGTATTGACGTCCAGCTCGCGCAGGCGGCTTTCCAACTTGGTGGCATAGAAGCCGCCCCAACGCGGCTTGTAATGCACCCATTCCTGCGGACCGATCTCCTGGAAGCCGCCTTCGAGCAGCGTGGACGGTTCGAGACGCACGCTGAGCGACGGTTTCAGCTCGTCCACCAGTTCCGCGCCGAAGGTTCCCGGCATCAGGATGCGCATCCCTTCTTCTACGGCGCGGCGACGGCAAAGATCGACGTTGCTGCCGTCGGGACGGTAAAGCCGGACCAGATGGAAAATCGGCAAAGAGCAATGGCGGAATGCTTCGACCAGGTCATGGGCGTTGGGGATCGCCTGTCCGGTGCCCGAGGTGCGGACCGGAGAACTGCCGTGGGTGAAATCGCGCTGGCCTTCGATGGTCAGCAGCGCCACGCGCCTGCGGTCTGGGGTCGTGTACTCGGCCATATGTCTCCCTTGGTGTAAGTCTTGCGCTTACAGCTTTGTAATTTCTGGTTTCATATCGCAGCGTCGGCGGCCGGCGGCAACAGCGAAAGCGGCATAACTGGCATCGCCCTCATGCAGGGCTGTCAACGCGGATCAGGAGTCTGCGGGCTTTTCCTGTGCGTCGTCACCCGCGTTTTGCGATTCGACGCGTTTGCGCCGCAGCCTGTCCCAGTACTCCAGGCGCTTGCGCACTTCCCGTTCGAAACCACGCTCGACCGGACGGTAGAACTGCCGGCGGTCCATGCCGTCGGGGAAATAGTTCTGGCCGGAAAAGCCCTCTTCGGTGTCGTGGTCGTAGGCGTACCCTTTGCCGTAGCCCAGGTCCTTCATCATGCGCGTCGGGGCGTTGAGGATATGCATCGGCGGCATCAGCGACCCATGCTCCCGGGCGGCCCGCTGCGACGCCTTGAAGGCGGTGTAGGCGGCGTTCGACTTGGGCGCCGTGCCCAGATAGATGACCGCTTGGGCAAGCGCCAGCTCGCCCTCGGGCGTGCCGAGGCGGTCGTAGGAATCCCACGCGGCCAGCGCCTGCACCAGTGCCTGCGGGTCGGCCATGCCGATGTCCTCCGAGGCGAAACGCACCAGCCGGCGGGCGATGTAGGTCGGGTCCTCGCCGCCTTCCAGCATGCGCGCCAGCCAATACAACGCCGCGTCGGTGTCCGAGCCGCGCAGCGATTTGTGGAGCGCCGAAATCAGGTTGTAGTGGCCCTCCTGGCTCTTGTCGTAGAGCGGCATGCGCTGCTGCACGACCGAGGCCAGCGCGGCGGTATCCAGCGGCTCCGCCGCATCGAGGGCGAAGAGCTCCTCAGCCAGGTTCAGCACATAGCGCCCGTCGCCGTCGGCCATGGCGATCAGCGCGTGGCGGGCATCCTCGCCGAGCGGCAGGGTCTTGCCCTCTTCGGCCTCGGCGCGCTTGAGCAGGTTTTCGAGCGCCGCGTCATCCAGTCGCTTCAGCACCATGACCTGGCAGCGCGAGAGCAGCGCCGCATTGAGCTCGAAGGACGGATTTTCCGTCGTCGCGCCCACCAGCACCACGGTGCCGTCCTCGACGTAAGGCAGGAACCCGTCCTGCTGCGCCCTGTTAAAGCGGTGAATCTCGTCGACGAACAGCAGCGTCCCCTGCCCGGCCTCGCGGCGCTGCTTGGCGCGGTCGAACACCTTGCGCAGGTCGGCGACGCCGGAGAACACCGCAGACAGCGGCTCGAACGCGAGGTCGCTGGCCTCGGCCAACAGGCGCGCGATGGTCGTCTTGCCGCAGCCCGGCGGACCCCACAGCACCATGGAGGCGATACGCCCCTGACGCACCATGCGCCCAATCGGACCGTCGGAAGACAGCAGGTGATCCTGCCCCAGCACCTCCTCGAGGCTCTTCGGACGCAGCCGGTCCGCCAACGGGCGTGGCGCCTGACTTTCGAAGAGAGTGCCCATCAGCCCTGGACGCGCAGGGTCGAAACACGCCCGTCGCGCTCGAGCTTGATCTCCCAACCGCCGGAAGCCCGTCGGAGCAGGTCCTCCAGGGCATTGACGGAGTCGACCTTCCGGCCATTGATCGCCAGCAACTTGTCGCCGGGCCGGAAACCGAAGCGCTGTGCCGGGCTGCGGCTAGCCACGCCGATGATCGCGACGCCGCCCCACTGACCAGGCGCGTCGAGCTCTTCGGCCAGCGCCGGCGAAAGGTTGACCACTCGGGCGCCGGACAGCGGATTGCGGCCGCTCAGCAGGGTCTCGTCGCGCGGTGGCGTCTCCGGCGGCGCGCGCAGCGGCATGGAAAGCGCCAGGCGCCTGCCGTCGCGGTAGACGGCGACCTCCGCATCGCCGCCCAGCTCGCTGGTCGCCAGGCGAAAGCGCAGCGCGTTGAAGTCGGCCACGTGCCGGCCGTCGACGGCGACGATGATATCGCCACGGCGCAGTCCGGCGCGGTCGGCCGGACCGCCGGGATAGATTTGACTCACCACGACACCGCCGGGCCGCTCCAGACGCATGCCTTCGGCCAGATCCGCGGTGACGGTCTGGCCGATCAGTCCGCTCCAGGGCCGCACGATCTCACCGCCGTCGCGCGCGCCGGCCACCACGGTGCGCACCATGTTTGCCGGAATGGCAAACCCGATACCGATGGAGCCGCCGCTGCGCGAATAGATGGCGCTATTCACGCCGATGAGCCGCCCGTCCATGGTCACCAGCGCGCCGCCGGAATTGCCCGGATTGATGGCCGCGTCGGTCTGGATGAAAAAACCGTAGTCGGTGATGCCGACCTGGGTGCGCGCAAGGCCCGAGACGATGCCGCTGGTCACGGTCTGGCCCACACCGAAGGGATTGCCGATGGCGAGCACCAGGTCGCCGACCTGAAGATCGTCGGAATCGCGCATTTCAAGATAGGGCAAGGACGCCGGCGCCTCGATCCGCAGTACCGCCAGATCGGTGCGCTCGTCCGTCAGGATCACCTCTGCCTCGTACTCCCGGCGGTCGGAGAGCACCACCGTGATTTCCTGGGCGCCGGCGATGACGTGGTGGTTGGTGACCACAAGACCGGATGGGTCGACGATAACGCCGGAGCCCAGCGATTTCTGCTCGCGCTGGCGGTGCGGTGCGCCGAACCGGTCGCCGAAGAACCGCTTGAAGAAGGGATCGTCAAAAAGCGACGGAAGCCGCCGTTCGCGCACCATGCGCGTGGCGTAGATGTTGACCACCGCTGGCGCCACCTTCTCGACAACCGGGGCGTAGGAAAGCAGGACCTCGGAGCGCGACTCCGGCACCTTGCGCATCTCGGCCAGAAGGCCCGTCGGCGCGACGGTCATTAGAGCCGCCAGGAAGACGGCCGCTACGCTGGCCCGCCTGGGTGAAATGCCCGTTCGCCCGGGCCGCAATGCACAAAGGGCAGCCGCAATCCGCAGGCTGCCCTTTGCTTTTTCCATGATTTGCATGCTCGCCGCGCTCTCGGCCCTACTCCTCGTCCTCTTCCGCCATCTCGGCGGTGGGACCGGAGTCTTGGCCCTTGGCCTCCGGATCGCGGTCGACGAGTTCGATGATCGCCATGGGCGCCATGTCTCCGTAGCGGAACCCTGCCTTCAGCACCCGGGTATAACCGCCCGGCCGGTCCTTGTAGCGCTCGGCCAGGGTGGCGAAGAGCTTCTCCGTGATCGCTGTGTCACGCAGTGTCGACAACGCCTGGCGCCGGGCATGCAGATCGCCGCGCTTGCCCAGGGTGATAAGGCGGTCGACAACGCCGCGCAGTTCCTTCGCCTTGGGCAGCGTCGTCTTGATCTGTTCGTGCTTGATCAGCGCGACTGCCATGTTGGCGAACATCGCCTTGCGGTGGCTGGGCGTCCGGCTCAGGCGCCGGTAGCCGTGAAGATGCCGCATGGTTCAGAAAGCTCCTCTCATCCCTGGTCTCGCGCGCGAGAGCCGATTGCGGTTTCCGCCGCCACGCCCCCATGTTGCGCAGATTGCGCATTCGGGGGCAGGTGTACGCCGGATCGGGCCACCACGGCCCCTATCGACAGCCGGCATGCGGGCCACGGCACTTGCCGCGCCCGCTTGCCCTCGATCAGCCCGTCAGTAGGGCTCCTCCAGCTTCTTGGCCAAGTCCTCGATGTTCTCCGGCGGCCAGCCCTCGACTTCCATGCCGAGGTGCAGGCCCATCTGCGCCAGG